>CAZOAS010000169.1:0-4167 GCA_964577745.1 uncultured Fervidobacterium sp. | reverse complement strand
GTGGCATATCGATGCTGCACTAAATGCAGGTGCAACTTTGGAAGAAATACTTGAAACGATAAAGGTTGCAGTTGCAATGGGTGGAGGTCCTGCACTGATGTACGGTATCAAAGCATATGAAATCTTGAAAGAATATTCAAAGAAATGAATTGTGTCGGTAAAAAAGACTCGGCAATTGTTACATTCGCCGAGTCTTTTTAACTTTATTAATTACTGACACTTTCAATATTTGAATTTGGAGATTACTTTTTATAGCAACCGCATTTTAGAAAATACTAAATCGCTGGAATAACGGCGCAAATATTAATGATATAACTGCCATAATTTTGATGAGTATGTCAAGGCTTGGACCAACTGTGTCCTTAAGTGGGTCTCCAACAGTATCACCAACAACTAACGCAGCATGCTCGTCAGAACCTTTTGAAAGTCCTTCAATTTTACCTTGTTCGAGATGTTTTTTAGCATTATCCCATGCTCCACCAGCGTTGGCGGTGAAAATCGCAAGCATGATACCACTCAACGTTGTACCGACAAGTAACCCTCCAACGAACTCTACACCAAAGAGAAAGCCTGACACAAGTGGTGTTACAATGGATATCATCGCAGGTAGGACCATTTCTTTGATTGCACCATTGGCACTAATCGCTATACATTTTTGATAATCAGGTTCTTGTGAACCATCAAGTATTCCGGGCATTTCTTTCACCTGTCGTCTGATTTCATCTACCATCTTTGCGGCTGATTTGACAACAGAATCGATTAGAATTCCGCTGAATAAATACGGAAGAGCAGCACCAAGCACAGCGCCAGCCAATGTTTTTGCGTTTATTATGTTAAGTACAAGCAGCTCTTGAATCCTTGTTGCAAATTCACCCGGAGATGTTTGTGAAAACATGTAAGAGGCAAAAAGCGACAGTGCGGCAAGTGAAGCTGAACCTATGGCAAAACCTTTTCCTATCGCTGCTGTAGTGTTGCCAACCATATCCAGTCTATCGGTGATATGCCTAACTTCTGGTTCAAGACCAGACATCTCACTTATACCACCAGCGTTATCAGCTATAGGACCATAAGAGTCTATGGTAACCGATGTGGCAACAAAAGAAAGCATACCAACAGCCGCCATTGCAACACCGTAAAGACCAGCAAAGTAATCAGCAAGAATAATGGTCCCAAATAGCACAAGACATGGCAAAAAAGTACTCTTCATGCCAAGTGCGAGTCCACCACTGATAACCATTCCAGTACCCTGTCGACATTTATAACTGAGGTTCCGCGTAGGTTTGAAATTATCAGAAGTGTAGTACTCTGCCAGTAGCCCTATGACTATTCCCGCAAAAATACCAAGAATTGCTGAAAAGAAAGCTGAATAAATGCCAAATTTGAAACCGTATAGTTCTAATCCTTGCAAGTCTTTCATTGAAAGCGATGTGTAAAAGAAATTTCCGAATACCGTCACTATAGCAGAAACAATCAAAGATAGATTCAACTCAGCATGTGGTCTGTTTGACGGTCTTTTAAGTACAATGAACAATATTCCGACCATGCATGCGATAAGCCCGATGAGGGCAAAATGTATTGGATATTTGAGAAGTTGGATAGCTGTTTCATAGTATCTTTTACCAGACAAAACGAATGTATAAGCGGTAAGAACTATAACTGACAAAATTGAACCAACAAAACTTTCGAGAAGATCTGCACCAAGACCTGCAACATCTCCTACGTTATCACCTACATTGTCTGCTATTGTTGCTGGGTTTCTTGGATCATCTTCTGGGATTCTCAATTCAGTTTTACCGACCAAATCTGCTGCCATATCGGCTGCTTTTGTATAGACACCTCCACCGACTCTGTCAAACATTGCCACTATTGAACATCCCAGTGCGTAACCTGATAACGTCATTGCTATTGGTATAAAGTTTATTCCCAAGTAGTTTTGAACAATTTCAAAACTCTCTAATTTCAATTGATTTGAAAAGACAAACAGTACAAATAACATGCCAAATAGTGCAAGACTGCCAACAGATAATCCCATAACTGACCCACCAAGAAATGCAACCTTCAGCGAGGGACCGATTTGTTTAGTCTGTCTTGCGGCTTCCGCAACTCTTACATTCGCCCTTGTTGCGGCTTTCATTCCAATGTACCCTGCAAGAGAACTCATCGTTGCACCAATAAGAAACGCAATAGCGACGTACCAAGCGGTAAGAACACCAAGAGCTACTGCGATAATTATTGCATAGATGAATACGACTCTGTATTCATGATTGATGAAAGTATCAGCGCCTTTTCTAATACGTAGAGATATATCTCTCATAACCTCAGTACCCTCAGGTTTTCTCAACAAAGCTTTAAAGTTTAGAAACACCAAAAATAGTCCAATCATAGGCAGTAGTATCTCCATACACTCCACCTCCTTTGATACCTCTAAAATAAACAAAAAACTCGGCGTGAAAAACGAGAGAGTTTCTTGTTGAGCTGTCTGTTATTCAGCGTAATTAAAGCTTATATTTACCTTGGCTATCCCAGAGACTGGTATTTGTATCTCCGCATAGTCGCTCGCAGTCTTTAACACACTTCCTGCGCTTATGGTTAGTCCCGCAATACTTTTACCTCTTATAATCAGTTTCACAGTACCGTTTCCTTTCAAGTTCAGTTCACCAACTATGTAAGTTCGCCCAGAAGCTTTTGTCATCTTTGTAAGTGTCCATGCATGATAAACTTGCCAGCTTTTCGATACGTATATTTCGCCTTCTTTGTTTATGTCAGGCATGTTAGTTATTCCTATTGGAACACTCTTCCCAAGTATTGTTGAATATATATAGACTTGACCTGCTGGTAATTCGTCTGTTGTTTTAATTTCAACAACATAATCGGCAGGTTGCCAATTGTAGGTGTACGTGTAATTTAGCTCTATTTTATTCCAATCTTTCCTTGTTACAGTAAACACTTTATTTCTTAGATTCAATCCACTTGTTAGACCTTCTTGATAGCCGAGTATGAATATCTTTCTTCCACCCGTTGTTACTTCTTCGGAAAGCGCCGATTCAACAGCCATTTTTGCATATGAGACTCTGGTGTAAGTCTCATTTGGTGCGGTTGATAGTATCACATAAGCTTTATCAATAGGGGACCTAAGTTCAAAAAATTGTTCCATGGTGTTTTCTTTTAGCGTGTAATAAATTCTATATCCACCAGGCACGGAAAAAAGTGCGTCGGTTTTTTCCGAAGATTTAAGTATTGTAATGTTCCTTCCTTCGTTAATCACCTTTCCCAACCCAAAAGGAGTGTTGACATATTTTTCCCCAGATTCAGAAATTGCCATGTTACTGGTGATTTTATATTTTCCACTCGGCAATTCGACTGGAATAAGATACTCCGACTGAGTACTTTTCTTTTCCGTATACCATCTCGAAGCTGAAACTTGTAAAACGCTCCATCCATCGGGCAGTTCGAATTCTTTATCTATGGTTGTGTACAATAAACCGTACGAGTTAAATAAAACAAGTATATCTTCCGTTTTTTGAGCCACCGTTTGAGAAAAAAACATTGAAGTGAGTATTACAAGAAGGCACAAAATACTTGTGGGGCTTAATTTTGTCATCCTAATCACCTCTTTCTGTTATTTTAAAACAGTATGTCCTTTATCAAGAATCCATAAGCGAAAAAAACAATTCCTATTAATATATAGGCAAGGATTTTCCAAATCTTTTCTGCTCTGTATGTGTGATAAACCGGTAACGAGTAACCAAGTATCATACCTGTTAAGAGTCCACCAATATGTGCGGCGTTGTTTATTCCAGAACCAGGAATAAAACCAAGTGCAATGTTCAATACAATCATTGGAAGCAACGCACTTCCGGTTATGGGTTTTAGGAAAAACGGAGTGTCTTTTCTAAATCCTGCACCAAACAATGCACCAACCAAACCAAATATAGCGCCACTTGCCCCAACGGACAATGAGTCGTAATAAAATATCTGTGTTGCAATGTTACCTGCGATACCAGATATTAGGTAATAAAAGATGAAACGGTACGTACCATACACACCCTCAACATAACTACCAAGTATATAAAGGGCATACATATTAAAAGCAAGATGTAAAAATCCACCGTGCATGAACATAGCTGTTATAACTCTATACCATTGACCATCGGATATAAGAGGTCC
>CAZOAS010000168.1:0-4185 GCA_964577745.1 uncultured Fervidobacterium sp. | reverse complement strand
AGTCTTTTACCACCTGTTTTAACGGTGGTTCTGGCTTTGGTAACTAAAGAAGTTGTCTTTTCTCTCTTTACTGGTGTTTTTGTTGGTTATCTGATTGTTAACAACTGGAACCCACTTGCAGCTTTGATTGGTGCAACGGATGGCATTGCAAGTTCTTTGAACGATGGTTGGAACATCAGGATTGTGCTTTTCTGTGCTTTACTTGGTGCTTTTGTTGGTTTGATGCAAGCTACTGGAGCAGCTCATGCGTTCGGTAGATGGATGGCTTCAAAGGTGAAAAGCAGGGTGGGAACTCTCATTATCACTTGGTTGTTTGGTATTTTTATTTTCATCGATGATTATTTCAATTCGTTAACTATCGGTACAGTTATGAGACCGGTTACAGATGAACAAAAGATTTCAAGGGCTAAACTTGCTTATATTCTCGACTCAACAGCGGCTCCTGTTAGTGTGTTGGCACCTATATCAAGTTGGGTTGTCACGATTATGAGTATTATTAAAGGTTCAGATGGTTTTAGTAAACTCGGTGTGAGTGAATTTACGTTTTTCATTATGCTTATTCCGATAAACCTATACGCTATTTTGGCAATTTTGATGGTTCTCCAAACAACGTTGAGAAAAGACTTTGGTCCGATGGCTGCGAGTGAAAAAAGAGCTATCGAAGGATTGGGATTGTACAACGAAAGCTACGGTCAACCAACTGGAGAGATAAAAGAAGGTGTTGTTGTAAAAGAACGCGCAAGGGCTATTGATATGGTTTTACCGATACTCGTTCTTGTTGGTTTGGCTGTTATATTCTTCCCAATTACAACTTACCTTGGTGCAATTGATGGAGAGAATATCCATAATTTCAAAGAAGCTGTTCAATCTATGAGCTTAAAAGATGCTTTCAATAACACTGATGCATCAAAGGCTCTGTTTTACGCATCAGTTTACACACTTGTTTTCTCATCACTTTACTTTATCTTCCGAGGGTTACTCTCCATCCAAAAAGTTGGTGAAGCTATAATTTCAGGTATTAAATCGATGGTACCTGCGCTTGTTATACTAACACTTGCCTGGACAATAGGAAGCGTTATAAAATCTTCGCCTGAAGATGGTGGGCTTGGGCTTTCAAAATTCTTGGCTGAAGTTGTTACATCGGGTGGTTTCCCAATCTGGGTTCTTCCAGTAGTTGTTTTCTTAGTGGCTGCTGCAATTTCGTTCTCGACTGGTACAAGTTGGGGTACGTTCTCTATTATGATTCCTATTACTATGCCGATAGCTATTGCTTTGGCTGAAAAGACGGGAGCAAGTTTGATGAACACTGCTTTAGTCTCCATAGGCGCTGCTGTTGGTGGAGCTATCTTCGGAGATCATTGCTCACCGATTTCTGATACAACGATACTCTCGTCAACGGGTGCTGGTTGTCCACACCTTGAGCATGTTGCAACTCAGATACCATACGCTATGTTTGTTATGGTTATTTCCGCAATAGGTTACCTTGTGGCGGGAATTTTTGATAACCCGATAGCTGGTTTAATCTCTGCACTTGTTATTTTCTTCATTGCTTACGAGGTAGCTGTAAGAGTTTGGAAACCGAAGGAATCTAATTAAGCTATTAAAATAAAAGAGCCCCGAATCGGGGCTCTTTTTATTCTGTCTATTTGATTTCAAGCCAGCAATCGTCCATTATTAACGGGTCAGTTGGATTTCCTCCGCCCATTATGTATGCTTTCGGTTCTTGTTGGAGTGGTCTGAACTTACTCTCAATACCATCGTAATCCCAACTTGTTACGTATATCGTCCATCCAGTGAAATCGCTTGGATTACCAATCCAGTCTCCTTTAACAATTATCTTAACCCACCCATCTTCAACGAATACTTCCGGTGAACCGAGTTGAGTACCAAATTTATCTTTTCTTGCACCTTGCGATGTGTAAATTCCACTAAGCCATCCTGTGGCGAATATTTCGTAATCCCAATCCCAATCTGAAAATTCGTAATTTTGAAGTGGCAAGAAACTAACTCCTGTCTTCTTTGGATCATCTATGAATATCTGGTATGTGACATGGTCAAATCCAAATGGAGGTCCCCAGCTCTTTGTGAGGTCTCTTGGTTTGATGGAAATAACGAGTGTGCTTCCAATACTCTCAACTTTTGCTTCGAGGATATCCATTTGACGTTTGAATGTCACATCTGTTGGATAAATATAAGTACCGTTGGGTCCGATATCATCATCTAATGGATCCTTTGTTTCAGCAAGGAGTTTCTTTTCAAGTTCAACTGTGAATGCGATTTCTTCTGTATAAACGGTGTCTTTTACATTTCTTCCAACTGCCCTGACGAGTAAGATATGCTCGCCAGGGTCAAGTTTGAATGGGTCAATAGAGAATGAGAATTTTCCATCCTTTGGTTCTATCTTTATTTCATTTTCAACCTTTCTATCGATATACACGTAAATCGTTCTTGCGTTCGTTTCACCTGAAATTTCACGAAGTTGTGTGACTTTTTCGCCGTTTTTAAAGTTCAGTTTTATATCGACGTTTGGTTTGTAAACTTCTTCTTTGTCTTTGGAAATTGCAAATAGTGTAAGGCTTCTTCCAGGCATTCTGAATGTTATGTAACCTTGATCCTTTACGACTATCGGTGTGCTTGTACCACCTGTTGCGTTGTAAATTGGTTCAAGTACGGTTCCCGGTTCGTAGGGTGATTTGAAATTAGTTATCCTTGCTTCGTTCGATGTGTTTAAAACGACGAATAGCTCTTCTTCTTGTGATTTCAGCGTGTAAATGAGAAGACCTGCACCGCGTTTTTCGGATAACAACACTTTGACTTCTCCGTATCTTGTTGCTGGATGTGATTTTCTGAATTGAATAGCTTCTCTTATGAATTTGTACATATCACTTTCTGTGTTGAAATGATCTTGTTCCATAGACCCCCATCCGTTTTTAAACATTGAAGCTCTGGTCTCTTCAAAATATTGCTCGGTACCGTAATATATAACAGGTAAACCGGGTAAAGTTAATAACAGTCCGAGGGCTTGTTGTGTTATATTTGGTGTTACGCCTTTTCCGAACCTTTCCATATCATGGTTATCGATGAATGTTACAAGTAATCCTTTTTTGAGGATATCGTTTCTCAATTCAAGTCGGTAGGCAAGATAATCGGTTGGTTGCCCACCTTTGACAACTCTTTTTATCTCTTCCATAAGTGTGAAATCGAGCATTGAGTTGAATCCGTGGTCAAAGAAAGAAGCGATTTCGTAATCTGCGTTAGATTCGTACGGTCTTGAAGAGAGCCACGTTTCTCCAAATGCTATAAAATCCTTCTTTAAACTGAACATGCCATCCGGAGCTTTGAAAAATTCATCAAAGAACGTTTTTGGAACGTACATAGCGGTATCGACTCTGAAGCCATCCACTCCAACTTCTTTTATCCAATATGCATACGAATCTTTGAGTGCTTGTATGACTTCTGGGTTTTCTGTATTTAAATCATCCAAGCCACTCATTTGGTAATTCAATTTCTGATCTGGGTCACTGTAGTTGCTTATATCCGGTGTCCAGTGGTAAATGGCTTTTTCTTTTTGTTGTGGGTCGTCGTAATTATTTAGGTTGAATGGATACTGTGTTGGTGCACTTGTTGGAACATTTCCGGTATTGAGTTCGAATTTACCATTTCTGAATCTGAAATAGTTTCCAACGTGGTTAACGACTATGTCTTGGATAAGGTACATGTTGTTCTTATGGAGGGCATCTGCAAGTGCTTTGTAATCTTGTAATGTTCCAAAGTGCTCATCGACTTTCTTAAAATCCCTTGCCCAATAGCCATGGTAACCACCGTAATTTACCCAAGGGTCCCACCATTGATTAGCCACTGGTGGTGTAATCCAGATACCATCGACACCAAGACTTTTTATATATTCGATTTTGTCGATGATACCTTTCAAATCTCCACCACTGTACTTTGCACCGTCCCTCGGATTGTACTCAACGTTTGCTTGGTTGTTGTTAGATGGGTCACCGTCGTTGAAACGGTCTATCATAATCATGTAAAGTACCCTATCCGCCCACCCACCTTTCAACGTTGTTGCAACGTCAGCAAAAACTGTGAAGGTTTGAAATAAAAATGAGAAAAGTAACACTACCAAAAGTAACTTGTTAAGATAGACTCTCATTAAAATATCCTCCCTTCTAATGGATT
>CAZOAS010000167.1:0-4202 GCA_964577745.1 uncultured Fervidobacterium sp. | reverse complement strand
ACGTTGCTCAACAGTGAGCAACTTGGAACACAACTTGCTCTTGCAAAACATGGAAGACCTTCGTTAACTGTTACATTTCCACAAATCGATGAATACCATATCGGACAGTTCTTTATGTACTATGAGATGGCAACAGCTATAGCTGGCGATTTGCTGAATATAAATCCTTACGACCAACCAGGTGTTGAACTTGGTAAGAAGATAACGTATGCCCTCATGGGGAGAAATGGTTTTGAAGAATTCAATTATTCAGAAAGTGCAAGTAAAAGGATTGAGATAGAATGATGAAAGAGTATGTGGACGTACTCAAGAAAATATTTGATCCTGTTGCAATTTTTATGAAAGATGAAGAATTTATAGTTGTAGTAAAAGATGAAATCGATGTAAACAGGAAAGTGAAAGAATTGTATGAAATGATAGATGACGATTTGAGTTTGATGCTTTTAACTAAGCTTGAGTATGAAAAACTTGAAAACAAAGAGCTAGGAGAGAAGATACTTTAAAATGATCGTGTGCATCACTGGTAAGATAGGAACTGGTAAAAGTACGGTTTCAAAGTTTTTCGAGAAGTTGGGGTTTGTTTACATCAACGTTGATGAGTTAGGGCACAGAGCTTTTGAGTTAAACAAAGATGCAATCGAGAGAGAATTTGGGACATCGGATAGAAAAGAAGTCGGAAAGATTGTTTTTTCCGATCCAAGAAAGCTCGAAAAACTTGAAAGCCTGGTTCATCCTACTATGAAAATGTTACTCAGCGAAGCGATTGAAAAAGCTTCAGGTAAAGATATTATCGTCGAAGCGGCTATAAAAAGAAGGTTAAATATTACCTGTTGTGATTTTACGATAACGGTGGTTGCTGATACAGAGATAATAAAAGAAAGATTGAAAGACAGATACACTCCGGATTTAATCGATGAAATTTTAAAAAGACAAACCGATGTGATTGAAGAGGGTATAGTGATTAGTAACAACGGCACGGTTGAACAACTGAATGAAAAATTGAGAGTAATATGGGAAGAATATATTCAAAAGGGAAAGAAAAAAGGGAGCGTTTAGCTCCCTTTTTTCTTATTCAAAATAAGATTCGAAACGGCTCCAACAATAATTACAATCAACATATTTGAAATCCCCAAAAGAGCACTCCCTTTAGCTATGGCTGTGAGAAGTATATTAAATGTAACGAAGTTTTTGAAGAAACTAAAGGCTAATGCTTGAAGTAGGACGAATGAAACAATGGATGAAGAAATTGAGATTATTAGTAATTCTATTAACTTTACTTCGAGCCCAAGCAAGAATGCAAAGGCAAATAGTAACGCCTCCGGAAAAAATCCAACAACAAAGTTTGGAAAAAGTCGATAAATTACAGTGTATGAAATCAAAAAACTAAGAAGAGTGGTGTATAAGTAAATCTTGCTGTTCTTCATTTAATCCCACCTTTTTTTGTTTTAATTTTAGACTTTAAATATTTTACCACAGATATGATAGAATATTAATAGATTAATGTATACCGAATGTTTGAAAGATGGTGAAAAAATGAAATTTGAGCAAGAGCTCGAACCAAAAATGGAATGTGAGAGAATAGTAGAATTTATTAGGACAAAGATACAGCGATACAATTTCAAAGGGGCTGTCTTAGGTGTTAGTGGCGGTATAGATTCTGCCGTTGTTTTAGCACTCCTTGTCAAAGCCATTGATCGAAAGAAAATCAAAGCACTTATTTTACCAGAGAGAGATAGTTCAAAAGAGTCTATTAAAGATGCAAAACTCGTTTGCAATACCTTTGGCGTTGACTACGAAATATACAGTCTGACAGGTGCACTGAGAAAGCTTGGAATTTACTCGCTCTTTCCACCAGCTCTATTTATACCTGAGAGTATAAAAGTGAAATACTCCAAAAATAGATGGAAAAATTACGAAGACCCATACATACTTGACCTTAAGAACGAAGGTGATGAACAATTTTTGAGGGGAATTGCTTATTATAGGGCAAAGCATCGAATGAGGATGTGTAAACTATACATGGAAGCTGAAAAACTGGGGTACTGCGTTGTTGGAACGACAAATAAAACAGAGTTGTTACTTGGATTGTACGTTAAGTGGGGTGACGATTCCGTAGACATTGAACCAATTAAACATCTTTATAAAACACAAGTTTTTCAGCTTGCAAAATACCTAAACGTGCCTGAGAAGATAATCAACAAAAAGCCAACACCGGATCTTATTCCGGGAATTACCGATGAGGATGCGTTTGGTATGAGTTATTACGAAATTGATGCTATTCTGATGGATTTTGAAAAGGGTGTTGAGAGAAATGATCCACAAAGTTTGAGAATTAGTCAGATAATACAATCAAAAAAATTGAGGGAGTTGAAGTCCTTAGGGATTTCGGATCTGTAAATCTCAATTTAGTTCTATCGATAAGGTGGGTGATCCAATGATAGGTAAAAGAATTTGCGACACTTTGATAAGAATCTTTGAAAGTGACAGAAACTATCCAGAAGCTGAAAAAGTAGCCGAAGAAATGGCGCAATTGATTGGCGTAAATAAGTTGTCGGTAGCCATTTATGAAGAGGGAAAGAACCTGTTCAGAGTTATACTTACCAATTTTTTAGAGCCTTATTCGAAAATCCCTTACAAAACAGTTGATGAAAGAGAATCATTTTCAAAAATAACAATTGAAAATAACGATGAAGTTTACATTTACAGGTTAAGAGATAGCAATTCAAACAAAGTTACAGGTGTAGTACTTATGGATACGGTACCACAAAGAACGACTAACTTCAACGAGATTTCAGATTTTGTAGGTTTCGCTCTCGGTTTTGTACCTACGTATCAAAAGTCGAAAAAGTACCTTGAAAAGTACAGATCTTTGTGGATGTTGACGAATATATTTGAAAGTAGTGAAACTCCAGAAGAGTTGATTATCGATTTTCTTACAGTCATGTCGAAGATAATAGATGCCGAAGAAGTGTATATATTGAATTTTGATACGAATAGTGTTTTCGTTAAACATTACAATTCTTTGGAAGACAGTATAGAAGAATTTGTGACTGATTTAAGACAGCTTCAAAGTGATGTGTTGAGATATTTCAGAGGTTCCGACAAAGTTCTTTATAAACCTTTTGGTTTGGAAAAGTTACTGAATATAGAAAAGATACTTTCCGCTTTGATGGTTTATTCAGAACTTGGTTGGTTTATATTTGCCAATAAAAAAGACACAAAATTTTATTCAACTTCAAAGTCTTTCGATTCAATGGATCTTGAGATAGTTAGAGATTCCGTTAATAGACTTTACTTGGCAAAGGGAAGGATAGAATTCGAACAAAAACTTAAAGAGGAAGTTGCAAAGCTCCGTCAACTTCAGACAAGTTACGAATCGTTGATAGAAGATCAAAGAGAACAATTGAGAAAGATGAATGCCGTACATTACATCAGTCAAGCTATAAGGACGATGTACAGTGTTAAAAATGTCTATAGAACTTTGCTTCTTGGGATAACCTCGGGAAGATTACTTGGCTATAACCGTGCTTTACTTCTTTCGTACGACGAAAAAAGAGATATACTCGTTGGAAAAGTGTGGCTTGGTCCTGAGAGTGAGAACGTTGAGGATGATTGGAGAAAAGCAAATCAAAGAGCAATGAGATACGCCGATGTTGTTCAGTATCTTAGGGAAGAGTCTATGGTTCTTGAGATAAACAATAAACTTACTCAGATGATTGAGGCAAGAGTGTTTCCATATAAAGGGCATCCGATACTTGAAAGGTGCGTACTGAGAAAGAAGATATTCATATCGAATGAAAAAATAGTAGACACCATGGGACTTGATGCTATAGATTTGGTGAATTTACTTGATACAAAAGAATTCGCCGTTATACCACTTGTTGGAAGAGATGAAACGTTTGGAGTTATCATAGTTGATAATTACTTTACTAAAAAGCCTATTAAAGACACAGACGTTGAAATTCTCAAGATACTATCAGATAGTGCGAGTCTTGCTATTGAAACAGCTATAAACTACGAGGAACTAAAGAACAAGACAATTTCCCTTGAACGGCAGAAAAGTCTCACAGAGTATCTAAGAGAATTTTCCGAGTCGATACTCCAAAACATGTCATCAGCTATTATTGTTATCGATAAAGAAGGAAAAATTACCGAATGGAACAGAAAAGCGGAGGCTTATTTCAGAAGACCGAAAGAACAGA
>CAZOAS010000166.1:0-4206 GCA_964577745.1 uncultured Fervidobacterium sp. | reverse complement strand
TGGAATAGTCAGGGGATACTCCCCCTTGAAACACAAAAATATTATACCACTTTAAAGATAACAAATGAAATGTAAATAAAGTTCCATAAATTTTAATATGACATCGTTATCATAAAATAAGTTGTAACAAATTAAGAAATCGCTTTTATGTTTGTGTATATTATAGTATGCTCGAGTATGCTTTGTACACTTTTGTTCCCGTTATGCATGTATCAAAAACAGAAATTTTCTTACCGAGTCTTTGTACAAAAATCTTTATTATCACTCTTGACAAAAGAGTGCTAATGATGTAAAATATAACTGGCAAAAGAGAAAAAATCACTCGGAGGTGAAGATATATGGCAAAAAAAGAATACGTTGTTGGTATTGACCTTGGTACAACTAACTCGGTTATAGCTTGGATGAAACCAGACGGAAGTGTTGAGGTTATACCAAACGCAGAAGGTAACAGAACGACACCATCTATTGTTTCATTTACAAAATCTGGAGAAATATTAGTTGGTGAACCTGCAAAAAGACAGCTGATACTTAACTCAGATAGAACGATAAAATCCATAAAGAGAAAGATGGGTTCAGATTACAGGGTGAGGATTGATGACAAAGAATACACACCTCAAGAAATCAGTGCATACGTGCTCAAGAAACTCAAGAAAGACGCCGAAGAGTACCTCGGTGGTGAGATTAAAAAGGCAGTTATTACTTGTCCAGCTTACTTCAACGATGCTCAACGACAAGCAACAAAAGAAGCTGGTATCATAGCTGGTCTTGAAGTGCTTAGGATAATCAACGAACCTACAGCCGCTGCACTTGCCTATGGTCTTGATAAGATGGAAGGTGAAAGGAAAGTTCTTGTCTACGACCTTGGTGGTGGTACTTTTGATGTTTCTATCCTTGAAATAGGTGGAGGAGTCATTCAGGTTATTGCAACGAGTGGTAACAACCACCTCGGTGGAGATGACTTTGACCAGAGAATCATCGATTACTTAGCAGAAGAGTTTAAAAAGCAATACGGTGTTGACTTGAGAAACGATAAGCAAGCTTTACAAAGATTGAGAGATGCAGCAGAAAAAGCGAAGATCGAACTTTCATCGAAGCTCGAAACTGACATCAGTTTGCCTTACATTACGGCAACAGCGGAAGGTCCACTTCACTTAGAAATGAAATTAACAAGGGCGATGTTCGAATCACTCACAAGAGACCTTGTTGAGAAGACACGTGAACCAATTGAAAGAGCCCTTAATGATGCGAAATTATCACCACAAGATATAGATGAAATAATACTTGTCGGTGGTATGACAAGGGTACCAATGGTGCAGAAATTCATAAAGGATATATTCGGCAAAGAACCAAACAAGAGTGTTAACCCAGACGAAGCTGTTGCAATAGGTGCAGCTATCCAAGCGGCTATACTTGCCGGTACAGAAGGTGCAAAAGACAAAGATGTTGTGCTTGTTGACGTAACTCCGTTAACGCTTGGTGTTGAAGTTAAAGGTGGATTGCTTGAACCGATTATCCCAAGAAATACAACAATTCCTGTTAAGAAGAGTAAAGTCTTTACAACCGCTGAAGATGGTCAAACAAGTGTCGAAGTTAGAGTTTACCAAGGTGAACGTGCAATGGCAAGAGATAACATATTCCTTGGAAGCTTCCAGCTTGTTGGAATTCCACCGGCACCAAGAGGTGTACCACAGATAGAAGTTACATTCGATATAGATAGCGATGGTATAGTTCACGTTTCAGCAAAAGACCTTGGAACAGGTAAAGAACAATCGATGGTTGTAACTGGGAGACACCAACTCAACAGTGATGATATCGAAAGAATGATCAGAGAAGCACAGATGTACGAAGAACAAGACAAAAGAAAACGTGAAGAAGTTGAGCTCAAGAATAAAGCCGATGATATGGCTTACCATATTGAAAAGATACTCAAAGAAAACGAAGATAAAGTACCAGCCGATACAAAGAATAGGCTTGAGGAGATAATAAAAGATTTAAGAGATGCTATAAACAGAGACGACATTGCTAAGGTAAAGATGCTTTACGATGACTTACAAAGAGAAAGTGTTAAGATTGGTGAATACATATACAAACAGCAAGCACAAGGTGGCTCAGGTCCTGCAACAGGTGGTTATGAGAATTAATTTGAATGGATGATTTTATAAGAAATAACACTCAAAAACAGGATACCATGTGAAATGGTATCCTGTTTTCTTTAATTTGGAAATCTAACGATTTTTGTTTTTAGTATCAGTTATGATATAATAATGTTAATAATAAAGCAACAAAAACTTATTTCGGGGGGATACGTTCTATGCCTAACATCTTAAAGAACTCCGTCTTCTGGTTAATTGGTATAGCTACGATCGTCGTTATTATATTTAGCATGTCATTTTACAGAAATTCCTTTGATATAACCGAGTTTAAGGACGTAAAGATTTTAACGGAGGATGGTAAAGAGTTAGAATTTCCAGTTTTTCAGATATTCAAAGACAACGAGGAACGTAAACTTTTTCTTGAGATAGATGGAGAGAAGTATAAGGGCAAAACACTTGCAGCAGCGTTTACGGCAAATAAATACGTCAAGATATTTAGAGACGATGAACTGATTTTTGAACTCTCCAATGTGAACAATAATCTTAACAGCTGGCATCGATACACTCCTATAATTCTGAGTGGAAAAATAAAAATAGAGCTGGCATTTTCAAGTAACGGTGGCATTGAGAAAAAATTCTATATAGGTGATACAGAAGAAATTTTAAGGTTTATAGAACGTGCAAATGTTATTGAATCGAGTATGTTTTACCTTGGCACAGGTTTTATGATTGCATTTCTTATAGTCGGAGTACTTCTTTCTTTCGGATTAAGAGAGAAATCGTTCTTGTTTGGTAGCTTGGCAATTGCATTCCCAGTACTGACGGCAATCGATGAAATGAATTTATTTTTAGTTCCCACTATATTGTGGAAAAAGATAGCTATATTTGGTGCGGCAGCAGCTATGTTTACCGCTTTCTTCTTTGTGAAGGAGATTTTCAAGAGAGATGTAAAACTTTACGAAAAGATATATCTGGTTTTGTATTGGATACTATTTTTACCTGTTGTTTTCTCTACAAACCTCGGTTCTTTGAGAGCTAATTATGGAAATTTCTATCTTTTCTCTCTTATATTGGTTTTATACCTTTCGTATCTTTTGATTGTAAGTCCAAAGAAACTTAACGAAAGGTTAGTTACACTGGGATTTGCCGCTGTGCTCGGTGCAACGGTTTTATCTATTTTGGCTGTTGTCAAGATTATCAACCTCGATTTCATGTTCTTCAACATTGGCCAATTAGCATTTGGAATAACCGTTGCTATTTATATTACGTCAAGAGCTATTGATTCATTTAAGGAAACTGTGAGAATGAACGAAGCGGTAACTAATTTAATGGAAGAACAAACAAAATTTATTCAAAAATTGGTTGATTCAAAGAACAAAATAAACGAACTTTCGGAAGCTACAGTTAAAGAACTTCAGGTGTTGGATAAATTACAACCAGAAATTAACAGCACGTTTAATTTAGCAAAAAGCAACGTCACGAATTTGATGGAAAGCGTTGAGATGTTCATAGGTTTCCTTGATAATTTATTCGAAACGAGTGCAAAATTTGAGCAGATAATAAATACTTCCAAGGATTTGAACAAAGAGATACTTGAGTTGTCTAATATAAGTAAGGCTGAAAATAGTGAAACGGAAAAGTTGCTAATTGAGTTTGAAACGAAGAGTCAGTTCTTGAGAGATAGTTTTTCAAAACTCAGCAGCGATTTTGAAAAGATAAAGGACGTCACAAAGATGATTAAGGATATAGCGGTTCAAACGAACTTGCTTTCTTTGAACGCATCTATAGAAGCCGCAAGAGCTGGAGAAGCTGGTAAGAGTTTCGCCGTTGTTGCTGGTGAGATAAGGCAGTTGTCAAATGAAACTGCAAGATTTGCTCAGAATATAGAAGAAAACATCGGAAATATCTTGGGGCAATTTGAAAACTTCAGTAGAGAGTTGTTAAGTTTGATGGAAAATTTAAGCATAATCATAGAAAGAAACAGGGGCTTCTCAAAGTCTCTTGATAAATTTATTGTCAACGTAGATTTTATGACAAATAACTTTGAGACGATGGTTTCAACATACGAAAGGCAAAAAGATGATATAAACAAAGTTAGAGAAAATATTAAGAG
>CAZOAS010000165.1:0-4225 GCA_964577745.1 uncultured Fervidobacterium sp. | reverse complement strand
TGTGAACGCAGTAGCAGAAAAAACACAACTCAAGAAAAAAGATGTAAAAGCAGTTATTGACACTCTCTTTGAAGTTGTTGCGGAAGCTCTCGAAAAAGGTGAAAAAGTACAACTCGTTGACTTTGGTACATTTGAAGTTAAGAAGATGGAAGGAAGAACTGGCGTCAATCCAAGAACAAAAGCAAAGATCAACATTCCATCAAGAAAAGTTCCAAAGTTCAAACCTGGAAAAGTTCTCAAAGCAAGAGTCAACAAATAAGATTTACTTGTCACACAACGAAACAAATCGGGGAAATCAAATTCCCCGATTTGTTTTTTTGTAAGTTTTGTAAACATTGATTAATGTGTCTGGTCTAATGTATGCTCTTCAGCAACCAGTTCTTCCAAACACTTGAATACTTCCGCATCTAACTTTCCTTTTTCAACATCCGATTTTATTAAGTTCAGCACATCGGAAAGATTCCAAGCTTCTTTGTAAGTCCTCTTTGAAGACAGAGCATCAAAGACATCGGCAATTCCAATTATCCTACCAAATAACGAGATTTCACCATCTTTTTTTCCATTTGGATAGCCACTTCCGTCAAGTCTCTCGTGATGCTCCAAAGCACCACTTATTATGTCTGCATCAACGTATTTAATCTCCGAAAGAATCTCAGCACCATACAATGTATGGTTCTTAATTATTTGATATTCTTCATCTGTTAATTTACCAGGTTTTAGTAGTATACTATCTGGAATCCCTATTTTTCCAACATCGTGAAGTATAGCGGAAAATTCCAGTTTCTCAAGCATCTGTTGGCTAAGTTTTAACCTTCTACCTATTTCTACTGAATACATAGCCACATTTCTTGAATGCTGATGAGTATAGTTATCCCTTTTATCTATCGCTGTAGCAATGGCAAGCAAAAGCTTTTTGAAATTTTCAGAAAACTTTTCGTATTTCCAAGTGCTTAAAAGTTTCCTACCTATGAGTTTTGCGAACAAATCTACAATCTGTGCATCTTGCTCTGTGAATCCACCAATTTTATTGAGTACTTCTATGACACCTATCTTTTCATCTTCAACCCATATTGGAGCACCAACGATATTTTCCGTTTTAAACTTTGCCGCTTTATCAACACCCTTGAAATGGACGGGATTTTTCTCCAAATCGTTAAAAATCAGAGCTTTCCCTTCTTGAAATATCCTTCCAGCAATAGAATCCATAGGAACAGGTATACTTTCTATCTTACCGCTCGCCTTGCCTACTGTAACAAGAAAACGTAAATGATCTTGCTCATACATAAGGATGGAAGCCGCTTCAGCGTTAATAATCGTACATATTTCGCTTTGTATGTCTTTAAGTAGCTCGTTCAACCTAAGATTACTATTCAACTTTGCCGCTATGTATATAACTTGGTCTCTGAAATTGGCTGGATTTATAGTAATGCCTAAATTCAAAAGTTTATTCATCTTTTCTAAGAGAGTAATGGAATATCCACCAAGAACGTAAAACTCCGTTTCACGTATACCAACCGAGATCTTCGTTTTTCGACCGTGGAGTTTTCCTTTGAATTCGTAACCACTAAGCCATGTTGGCGCCTCAACAAAGTCTTTATGGACTTTCACATACTCACCTTCTTTGGAGGTTAAATTTTACCAACTCATTTCACTACCGATGTAAACACTTTGTATCCAACTCTTGGTAGCTCCATCCCAAGTATAAACCATACCTGCTACAAGGTTCTTCTCCATTATCGGATAAGTAATTCTCAAGAGTGCAACGGTGTCTGAGTCAGTAAATTGACCTTCAGCGAATGGTGTAGAATCAAAGAAATATCCGTATATAAACAAACCAGCAACGGCACCTATCTGTGGTATTGTAATTCTTAATTCACCGAGTGCATCCATGTCACCTGAGAAATCACCCAATATGTAAAATCTTCCCATAGCGTATTGTGTATCGAAATTGAACCCCGCTAAAAATCCAAACGTAACTGTTTCATTACCTAAGGTTGATAACTTATTTAAAAGTTTTTGTGTTGTATAAACTCTATTAAAGTGGAACGGTTTAAATCCGCTCCAAGTACCATATGCACCTGCGATAACATCAAATATCGCCAGTCTTCCAGACAGTCCTCCGAAGACTCCAAGTCCAAACTTAGAGTAATCTTGCAAGAATTGTGTTCCCACTTCAACACCCAAGTAAAATCCGGACATGATCGGGTATCTCAAATAAATAGATGCCGAAAGATTTATTGGTGTTTCATCATTCAATACATTTTCTTTCTTCACATCGGTGTCGTAAAGTGCCGAAACACCAAGGTCCATACCAGCAATTATTGATTTCAACTCAAACTCACCCGCAAACACACTATCGGATTGTACAAATTCAAATGGCCAGAGTTTAGTTAATTCGTACGGCAAATGTAGCATTAAACCAAATGAACCAAGTAACATTTTGACATCGAAAGATTTTGCGTAAGGTTTATAGTAATCTCTTACAGAAAATCCCATCGCAAGTGACATCTGAGGCATATTTCCATATCTGAAATAGAAATTTCCAAGGTTCAAAGCCACTGAATTAATTGTAATCATGTTAATTATATTTGTACTCGGTTCTGTTGTAGGTAATCCGTAGTAAAGCGTTCCTCCTACTTCAGTAGCATATGCTGTTAGTCCAATTCCCAAAGTTACTGGACCAATTGTGAACTCTGGAGAAATAGTGTATACGATGTATTTTTGATTATCCTTCACTGCCGTCTCAACACCGAGAGGAGGTATATAAGCCTTTGTTTGTGGAGTAGGCTCTGATATCGTTCGTGCTACACTTTCTTCTTTCTTTGGCTCTTCTGTTGGCATTTTGATTTCTGGCATCTCAATTTCCGGCATTTCAATATCTTCAAGGCTCGGTAAATTCTCAAGTAACGGTTCGAGTTGCATTCCTTCAAACAACTGATTTATGTCTTCCAAAGTGCCTTTAAACAATTCAAATGCAAGTTTTTGCCCTTCAAATACTGGCACAACGAAATTATCATCGAAGAATGCAAGAACTTGACCTTCCCAGACTTTTAAGACAGGTTTGTCATCGGTTGATGACAATTCAAACTTTGTTCCTCTTACCCCTGCTGTTACACTACCTGCTCTGACTTCAAACGAAGACCCTGCAACCATCTTTTGAACAACGTTGTAAGTACCACCTTTTTTGATAACTATTGACACCAATATCCGACCATCCTTAGACTGTCTTAATTTCTCGAAAAGTACCTGAGTATTCTCCGTTATCTTGGTCATAGAACCATCAGGGAATTTCACAATGACATACGCTTTTTCAAGTGTTAGTATTTCGTCTCCTTCTTGCAATATAGTATTTGCTTTGATAGATTCCCACACCTGTTTACCTTCCTTTTTGTACGCAACACTTCCTTTGAAAGAATCTATCGTTGCTTTCAACTTGTCTGCAAACTCACTTTCGTCTTTTTCTGTTATCCTTAGCACCAGTTCTTTTGTGAAAACTTTTTTATCCGCCGTTTCGGCTGTAAATGTTATCTTAGCTTCTCCTGTTTTTTTAGGTGCTAAAAAGTTAATCTCTGTCTTTCCTTCAACTTTTATACCTTTTGTTAGCACATCAGGTTTTTCAAATCCACCAAGTGTAACCTTAGCTTTCAACATAAACGTTAGTAGTTTTCCAGAATCGTCCGTTAGTGAAATCTTTACAGGTAACTTCCCACCCATAACTACACTATCAGAATCAACTTTTACATCGAAGTCTGCGAACACTAACATGGATATTAACAACATAAATACAACCACCGTAAGTTTCCTCATAACATCACCTCCATAAGTATTATCGTCGAAGCAAACGTAAGTAAGTAGTTAAGTAAATTAGATTTTGAAAATCGCAGTGTAATTAAAATTAGGCAACTTAAAGCATAAATAATAAAGGAGTAGACATTAAAAAAATAGAATAAAGGAGCTACCATCCGAAATAGATAACCAACGTAATCTCTTTTGTAAATTCCGTTTGAAACGATAAAATGAACAAGTATGCTTAAAAAATAGCCGTTGAAAATAGAGATAGAAAGTACAACTACAAATGTACGGTTGAGAAATGGTTGAACGTTAATAAATTGTGTGGATAACAAAAGGGTTGCCATATGCATCATTTGGTCGATGATATAATAATACCAAGTCCTACAAAACTTACCTTTGCACAAGAACTTCAGATAATCGATTCCAAAATGTA
>CAZOAS010000164.1:0-4237 GCA_964577745.1 uncultured Fervidobacterium sp. | reverse complement strand
AGGTCAATCCACCTTTGTACATCATGGTTTTCGGTATTGATAAGCGGTATGAAGACGAAAATGGACGAGGCGATACTAATATACTTGTAAAAGTGGATTTCAGCAATAAGACGGTTAAACTTATCTCAATAATGAGAGATTTACTCGTTGAGATTCCAGTATATGGATTGGATAAGTTTAATAGTGCTTTTTCTTACGGAGGTCCGAAATTGGCGTTGAGTACTTTGAATAAGAACTTTGGCTTAGGGATTACTAAGTATGTTGTCGTTAATTTTTGTGCTTTTGAAAAAGTGATAGACGTTGTCGGTGGCGTGGAAATCGAGATAAAACCTGAAGAGCTCGAGCAATTGAATTTGTGTATAAAAGAATTGGCAAGGTTAGCAAAGGATGGTTATGTGCCATTGGTAAAGACTCCTGGTACACATCTTTTAAACGGAAGGCAAGCCTTAGGTTACTCACGAATTAGAAAAGTCGGAGAATGGTGATTTTGAACGGGTAAAAAGACAACAGAGGGTTTTAAAGGAAGCATTCGACAAGCTCAGGAATTTGTCTGTTTCAAAGAAGTTTAAACTTCTCAATATAGCCTCTGAGAGTGTGGAAACAAATTTGACAATTTCAGAGCTAACGTTACTTGCTCAACAGGATTACAAGCATTACTCTTTCGAAATGATGAGGATACCTGTATCTGGAAGTTTTGAGGAAACAACAAGAAATATAAAGGGTTTGAATTTGTTTGTTTTGGATGCAAATATGAAGAAAAATAAAGAAGCTTTGTATGATTTTCTCAGTGTTCATTGAGCAAGTTAGAAAACATGCCCCTCTTGTAGGGGCACGTTTTAATCATCTTGTTCGAATTCAGAATAAAATAATTCGTTTACTTCCGCTGAGTCGTCTGGTGATAAGTAATCGAATCTTAGTGGTGTGAATGGCGCATCTGTACATTTCGGTGGCTTTTTACCGTACATCATTATTGAGACAACTTTCTGACGTATGTACCAGTTCAAAAAGCTCTCCTCTGAACCTCTTCCATCGAATTCTTGTAATCCCACAATTAGTATGTACCATATCGTTTGCTCTAAGTCTTCGTATGAGTAAAGATACGCTTTGTTGATGTTCCAAAAGTATCTTGTCCATCTTTCAACAAGGTGAGCGTAACTTAGTACCTTTTTTTGCAACCCTTGAAGAAGTTCTTCAACGTCAGGTTTACTCTCTGGAATATTCATGATAAAGTACCCCCCACGGTGAAAAATAATTGTTACAAGTTGCGAATTACCGGTTGCGAGTGAAAGAACATAATTAAATTAGTTATGAGTTTTGAGTATCGAGTTACGAGCGAAAAAAATCATCATTTTCTCGACACTTATAACTCTCCATTCGCAATTTTTTTTGCCTGCTACTCGTAACTTGCCACTCGAAACTTAATATGTATACAAATGTATACTAATTATACCACAAAGAAACCCCTCGTGTAAAGAGGGGATAGTGAGTGCTCTATTATAATGTATCTACGCTATATAGAGATTTTTGTTGTTTGTGAGACTTCGCCGATTATTTTTCCACCGACTTTTTGAGCGATTTCTTCTGCAATTTGTTTGTTTGTAACTAAGATCATTCCGTATCCCATGTTGAATGTCTTTAGTGCTTCTTCGAATTCTACGTAACGCATTATCCATCTCATGTATTCTGGTAATTCCAAGTTTATATTCCATCCTTTGTCTTTGAGTATCCTTCTTAACGCCCTTAGTATACCACCGCCAGTGACATGGGCTATTGCTTTGACTGAGTCGAAAACTTGCGGTACTTGGTTGTATATTCGTGTACCAGTTAGAATGTCAAATGGGAGTGCTGATATATCTATCTTTTCTTCTTGGATTATCTTCCTTATCAATGACCAGCCGTTTGAATGGAAACCACTCGCTGGTATTCCGATTATGATATCACCGTATTCTATTGTTTCAACTGGAAGTCCTTTTTGCAACACGCCAACGCAAAATCCGGCAACGTCCCAGTCGTTATGTGTGTAAATGGCTGGTATTTCGGCTGTTTCTCCGGCAACTAAGGACATGTTGACTTTTTCAAGTTCACAGTTTAGTGCCTCTATGAATTCGTAATGTTCTTTAGCTATGTGATGTACACCGAGGTAATCAACAAATGCTTTTGGTATAGCACCTACACAGATGATGTCGTTGTAATTCATTCCTATCAAATCTTTCGCAGCATCTGACCATCTTTTGTGTTCGATATGTAAGAGTAATTTTGAACCAACACCATCAGCTGTCAAGACAACTGGTGGATTTGTGAAGTTGAGTATCGTGGCGTATCCTGTTGGTTCTTTAATAACCCAATTGGGGAGTCTGACTTTGGATTTTATAAACTCCGTAAAGTCATCGTTTCTGAATACATCAACACCGGAAGCTGAGTATGTGTATTTTCGGAGCCCGGAATCCGGAGTCCGGAATCCGTTACTTTTAGCTATATCTTCTCTGTAGAACATTCCATCAAATGAGATGTTCTTTATATTCTCATACGCCATCTTCCTGGTTTTTTCTAAACTCTCACCAATTCCAATGGAGTGTAAGACTCTTCCACCATTTACAATTAATTTCCCGTCTTTTTCACTTACACCTGCGTAGAATAAAAGATGCTCTTCGCTGTCTTGGTAATCAGGATTTATTTCTATTATCTGTCCTTTCTTGGGATTATCTGGATAACCTTCTGATGCCAAGACAACATCGACTGCGTATCTTTTCGGCTTGTATTCTTGGAAATTTTCTGAATGGTAAGCTTTTAGGATGTTTTCAACGAACTTTTCTGGATCCATCGCAACGATAGCTTCCGTTTCTGGGTCACCAAGTCTAACGTTGTATTCGAGTACGTACGGTTCATCGTTGACTATCATTAGACCGATGTACAGAAAGCCTTTGTAATGTATGCCTTCTTCTTTTAATCCAGCGAGTGTTTTCTCAAAGAGCAAATTAATCTTTTCTTTGAGTTTTTCATCTATCTGCACAGGTCCGTATGCACCCATTCCTCCTGTGTTTGGACCTTTATTATCTGTGAAGGCACGTTTGTAATCTTTTGTAAATGGAAGTAAAGCGAATTTTGTACCGTTAACGATTGCAATTGCCGATAGTTCCCACCCATTCAAGAACTCGTCGACAACGACAGGTCCAACGACATTTGGTATCAACTGACCAGTTATGAGTTGTTTACCTTTTTCGTATGCTTCGTCGAATGAGTTGCAGATAAGTACGCCCTTGCCAGCGGCAAGTCCATCTGCTTTGATTACGTACGGTGGGGTGAAATTTTTTAGTGCATCGTAAAGCGTTTGTTGGTTAGTTGCGATTTCAAATCGTGCCGTAGGTATGCCGTGCTTTTGCATGAACAATTTCGCAAAGCACTTTGAACCTTCAAGTTTTGCACCATTTGAATCGGGACCGAATACGTTCTTTCGACCGTTTGCCACACCTTTTACAAGGAATTCTTCTGAACCCGGGATGACTAAGTCGAATTTATCAAGATCATTGAAATCTCTAATTTCTATGTTTTCACCTATTTTCTTCGTACCTGCGTTACCTGGGTAAAAGTACACAGAGTATCCAGCTTTTTTGAATGCCCAACCGATGGCGTATTCTCTACCACCACTGCCAAGGACACATACTGTTTTTATATTATTCATATTCTCACCTCAATACATATCAATGCCTGAAGACTCTAATTGGTGATTTGTAATAAGAGATACCTTTTTCTTTTGCATAGTTGAGTACTTCTTCATCTCTTATCGAGCCAAGCGGAGCTATGATGCATTTCACACCAGCGTTGATTAGTATCTCTAAACCATCTGTAAATGGGAAGAATGCATCAGAAGCTGCTATTGAATCTTTTGCATTTTCACCAGCAAGTGTAGTTGCTATCCAACACGAGCGTTTTCTTGACGGTTGTCCACCACCTATACCAACTGTGACACCGTCTTTTACTATAACTATAGCGTTTGATTTGACAGCTTCGGCAACGGTGAGTGCGAATTTCACATCTTTTATATTGCAAGCTTCTCCGAACAACAGTTCAGGTTCACCTTCGAATTTTCGTTCAGAAATAACCAAACTTCCGAATGCTAATTTACCCGCGTACGGTGTGTATTGCTTAGGCTGGATTAATCTGACTTTTTTCTTTGAGAGATACTCAACAGCTTCCGGTTCAAACTCTGGGGCAACGATGACTTCGAGGTAGGTTTTTA
>CAZOAS010000163.1:0-4248 GCA_964577745.1 uncultured Fervidobacterium sp. | reverse complement strand
TGTGCTTTGTGGCTGTTTGGTTTTTCCAAGAATTCTTCGTATAGTTTTATTATATCTGGGTTTTCGTGTGACCTTCTCAACACACTCAATTCATCGATACTGTAAATTGCCGATGCACGTTTTTTGAGTATATCTGCATCCAGGTTCTTTGGTTGGCCACCGCCACCGATACATCCACCGTAACATGCCATGATTTCTACAAAGTCGTAATATCTCTTTCCTTCTTTCATCTCTGCAAGTAATTTCTTAACATTCGCCATACCGTGTGCTATAGCTACTTTTATCTTCTTGCCTTTCAAATCGATTTCCGCTTCTCTCACACCATCAAGCCCTCTAACTGAATCAAACACGAGTTTTGGTAATTTTTCTCCAGTGACAACTTCGTATGCTGTTCTGAGTGCTGCTTCCATAACACCACCGGTAACACCAAAGAGTGCTCCGGCACCTGTTGATGTACCGAGCGGATTATCGTATTCTTCCTCTGGTAAGTTAACAAATGGTATGCCTTTGAGTTTTATGAGTTTTCCAAGTTCTCTTGTTGTAATGACGTAATCTGTAACTTTCATACCATCGACAAGTTGTTGAGGTCTTGTTATTTCATCTTTCTTTGCTGTACACGGCATTACGGATACCATGATTATATCTTCTGGTTTAACTCCTATTTTTTCTGCAAAGTACGTTTTCACAACACTACTCATCATTTGCTGAGGTGATTTTGCTGTTGAGAGGTTTTCTCTCAATTCTGGCCATTCTTTTTCCATTTCGTTTACCCAACCAGGGCAGCATGATGTAAACATTGGGAATTTACCACCATTTTGCAATCTGTGAATAAGTTCGTAGCCTTCTTCCATAATTGTTAAGTCTGCTGCAAAGTTTGTATCAAACACATAATCAAATCCAAGTCTTCTAAGAGCTGCCACCATCTTACCTGTGCTAACTGTTCCTGGTTCCATTCCGAATTCTTCACCTATTGCAACACGCACTGATGGTGCAGTTTGAGCAACGTAAACTTTACCAGGTTGTTTGTTGTTTAGCATCTTGAGAACTTTTTTCCAATCTGGTGCTTCGTAAATTGCACCAACCGGACATATGTATGCACATTGACCACAGCTTATACAGTTTGTTTCGTACACTGGGACACCGAATTCTGTTTCAGGCAACGATTCGTAACCTCTATCCACCATTGAATAGATATTCATTCCTTGAATTTCACTACACACTCTCACACATCTTTGGCATTTGATACACTTTGAAAGGTCTCTGTTTATGGATGGACTGCTAACATCGATTTCTTTATCGAGTGCAACGTTGACACCAAAGATTGGTTCAATGTCGTACGTATGGACTAACTTTTGAAGCTCACATCTACCATCGGCTTCACAGTACATACATTCGTGTGGATGATTTGCCATTATCAAAGAAAGATTGAACTTTACTGCTTTTTCAACTCTTTCTGTGTTTGTTTTAATCTTCATACCATCTGCAACTTTTGTTGTACAAGCTGGTTGAAGAGTTCTTGCACCTTCAATTTCCACAACACATATCCTACAAGCACCAATTGGCTCAAGTTCTGGATGATGACATAATGTTGGTATCTTGTAACCAAGTTCCCAAGCAACTTCAAGAACTGTTTTGTTTTCCTGAACTTCGTAAGGTTTATCGTTGATGTACACTGTTACCATCGGCCACCCACCTCCATATTCTAATCCACAAAGTACGTCCAAAAACATTTTACCACAAAAGTAAAAATTTCACAAGCACAAAAGTGCTCGATTTTTGAAAATATTCGATGAATTTATTTCTTTCTTTAGGCTTTTTTGAAAATAGTAGACTCCGGAATCCGGATTCCGGACTTCGTCTTAAAACTTTGTTGAGAAACTCAAATAGTAATCTGTTGTGATGAATGGGATATTTATCACTTGTCCTTCCTCACCAGAATATTGGATGGCACTGTATACATTGTATATGTAGTCTGTTAAAGTAAATCCTTGGATTAATCTTAAAGGACTATCTTTACCATAGATAAACATTCTATATCCAATTTCCAAACCGGAGTAATTATCATAGTACCATGTTAGACCAGCTCTGACTGATGTGTAAAGTGTCTTTTCTCTTAACTCTTGTATAAATGTATTCCACTCTTCTTGGCTGACTTGTTGACTTGTCCAGACATTTAGAGCAACTCCAGATTCAACTGTAGCAAATATTTCAACATTTCTTGTAAAAAGAATTCCCCCACTTAAAAAACCTCTTGCTATCGTTGAACCAGCGTATTCTGAAAAGTTATAGTTTCCAATTAAAACAGTAAGCAATTCGCCATATGGTTTGATAATTATTGGTCCAAGTAGGAGGTTATTGTGAAGATAACTTCTGTTAAATACTACATACATCTGAATGGATTCGTTGTACGGTTCACCTGCGTAAGCTTTTGAAATGAAAAACGGGTCAAACAAATATGTTTCCGTGCTCAATACAAATGTTGGCGATAGATAATTTCGCAATCTTAAGTTGAACAGTCCAAGTACATCAAGCAATGGTTGTGTAGATATCTCTGTGTTTCCGAATGAAAATCCGATTGCCGTGAACTCCACGAAAAAACCTTCTTTGTGCTGGGGAACTATGCTAAGCACAAATTGTGGTTCTGCTGAAAACAAAATACTAACGAAGAGAAAACTCACAAGTGTTAGCACAAAAAGACGTTTCAACATCATCTCTCCTCCTTATGGTTTGTAGGCAAAATACCCGCAAACAATTTTGTGTGGTATAATAAATTCAGAATTCAGTTTTTGACTCCTTATATATGATTAGACTCAATTTTTTTATGTTGTTCGAAAATATCAAAAAGGGTGGTGTGTATCTTGAGAGAGTATGTCTTAGAGCTAAAATCTGGAGCTATAGAACGAATTAAAAGATGTTCACTCTTTATACTTGATATCGATGGTACGTTTTATCTCAGTGGTAAACCCTTTGATGGCTCAAAGAAATTCGTTGATACGATGGAACAACTTGGGAAAAAATTCATTTTTCTTACGAATAATTCCAACAGGACAATCGATAGTTATGTAGAAGAATTTAGAAATATCGGATTTGATTTAAAAAAAGAGCAATTCATTACCGCTGGCGTTGCAACCGCTGAGTATCTACTTGAAGAGTTTGGCCCAAGCAAGGTCTATATCGTTGGTACGGATGATATAAAGAAAGAGTTTGAGAGATTAGGACATATCGTTGTTGAAGATGATCCAACGATTGTTGTGGTGACATTCGATAAGACGCTCACGTATGAAAAATTAAAGAAAGCAACTCAATTCGTCTCAAAAGGCGCACTTTTTGTAGTGACAAATCCAGATTTGAATTGTCCATCAGACGAAGGCCCACTACCAGATGCTGGTGCAATAGCTTCGCTAATTAGAAAAGCTTCGGGCGTTTATCCGAATATAACCTTTGGTAAACCCGAGCCGAAGCTACTTGAGATGATAATGAGGCATTACAACATAACTCCAAGTGAAACGTGTATGGTGGGAGACAGACTTTACACTGATATATTAGCTGGTATCCAAGCCGGTACTTGGACAGTGCTTGTATTAACAGGCGAGGCAACAAAAGAACAAGCAGAGAAAAGTCCAATTAAACCTCACGTTATAGTTCCAGACATAGGAGTTATAGCTGATATAATAACGAGTTGAGGTAGGCATAGATGATAAAATATTCGCTCAGAGGTAAACCTATCGAAAAACTGGTTGAACTTGCGCAGAGTGGTTTGAGTGAAGCTGTGGATTTGGTAATCGAAAAGTTTTATCCCATGGTTGTGAGGATAGCCTCACAATTTTATGCACCTTGGGCAGAATTCGATGATATCGTGCAAAATGGTTTAATAGGTTTGATAAAGGCTATATTTTATTATGAACAGGGCAAAAGTTCATTCTCGACATTTGCTTGGAGGAGCATAGAATCTGAGATAAAAACGTTCATAACTTATCAGAACAGAAAAAAGAACAAGATGCTCTCTGATTCAACAAGTATGGATTCTGTCTTCGATGATGTTGATGATGAACAGATAGATTATTTCGTTGAAGATACGGATACAAATACAAACGTTGTAAGGAAAACTATACTGAGTATGATTCACGAAGAAATTTTGGAAAGATTAAACGAAGAAGAAACACAGATATTCGAACTTTGGCTTGATGGATACAGTTACAAAGAAATCGAAGAAAAAGTTGGTGTGAATTTTAAGAAAGTGGATAACAC
>CAZOAS010000162.1:0-4257 GCA_964577745.1 uncultured Fervidobacterium sp. | reverse complement strand
TCTATAAACTGAATCTGGCTGTTGATTTGGTTGTAAATCTGATTCGATAGTGTATCATGAACATTCCTTATGAAAATCCCAAGGAATGTTATCCAAACGAATATTGTAATAATTAAAACGATAAAAAGTTTGTAAAATATCTCTTTTCTAAAGAACTCACGTATCGTTATCTTTCCATTCAAACAAAAACACTCTCCTTTGGATTTTTTATTTTATTTTTATCCAAAGGAGAGTGTATCAGATGAATATTAAGATTAATATTAAGAAAAATCAAAGATTAAAATAGCTTCATCTGACCTTCCGGAACAGTTTTTCTTGTCGATTTTATCTTTTTCATCTGTCCTTCTTTTAATATACCAACTTTCTTTTCGATATCGCTCTTTTCAACTATGATATTCAATATCTCCTTTGCCCTATCTATGATACTCTCTGGTAAACCAGCTATAGCGGCTACTTCTATTCCGTAACTTCTATCCGCCACACCTTCGATAACTTTGTGCAGGAAGATAACCCCATCGGCTGTCTCTTTTACATCAACAGTTAAATTCTTTATACCATTGTACCCTTCCGATAGCTCAGTAAGTTCAGTAAAGTGCGTTGCAAATATCGTTTTGCACTTTACTTCGTTGTAAATATATTCACTCATCGCCCAGGCGATGCTTATACCATCGAACGTACTTGTGCCCCTCCCAACTTCGTCAAGTAATACCAAGCTATTTCTTGTGGCTTTTGATAATATCAAAGCTACTTCGTTCATCTCAGTTAGGAACGTGCTCTTACCTGTTGATATATCATCTCTTGCACCCATACGGGTGAATATCCTGTCGAAAACTGGTACCTTTGCAAAATCGGCTGGCACAAAACAACCGATTTGCACCATCAACGCAATTAGACCAACTTGCCTAATGTACGTACTCTTACCACTCATATTCGGTCCGGTGAGTATAAACATACGAAGTGTATCATCCATGTATATATCGTTAGGTACAAATTCCTCCACAAACCTCTCGACAACTGGATGCCTACCTTTTGTAACACTAAATTCCCCGTCTGATATCTCTGGTTTAGTGTAACCGTACAATCTGGATACATAAGCGAAATCAGAATAAATATCGATCCAACTTAACGTCTCAGCAACTTTTCTCAACGTTTCAGTGTGTATTTTCAACTCATCACACAAGCTCTTGAATATCGTTTTTTCAAGAATATCTACTTTTTCCTTCGCAGCCAAAATTTTCTGTTCAAATTCTTTCAGCTCAGGTGTTGTGTATCTTTCAGCATTTACAAGCGTCTGAACTCTTGAATAATTTTCCGGTGCGAATTTTGTTTGTCCCTTCGGAATTTCTATGTAATACCCAAACACATTGTTAAAACTCACTTTTAGCTTTTGAATACCAGTTCTTTGCTTTTCTCTTTCTTCAAATTCTTTCAACTTTTCATTTGCATGGTAAAGCAATTCTCTGTATTCATCAAGCTCTTTTGATACACCTTCACGGATAACTTTTCCTTCGCCAAGTTCACCTTCAAATTCATCATAGATTGTGGTTTCTATCTTCAATTTCAGCTCACTCATATCTGGAATGGAATCAGCTATTATTGAGAGCCTTTCGTTTGTACTGAGAGCATCCTTTATCGGCTGGACAACTTCAAGTGTATTTTTCAAACTAATCAAATCTTTCGGCTTTGCACTATCGTACTCAAGCCTATTTATTATACGTTCAAGATCGTAAACACCATCAAGATATTCCCTAACCTCCGTAGTGAGTAAGCTATCCTCAAAAAACGCCTCTACGTACCACAAACGCTTCTCTATCTCCTCTCTGTTCTTCAACGGGTGTAGTATCACCCATTTGAGTAACCTACTCCCCATCGGAGTCTTTGTCTTATTCAACACATCGTAAAGATTCTTACCTTTATCACCCGGGATAAGCGACAAATTCTCAACGGTAGTTGAATCAAGATTCATAAATATAGATTCTTCAAGCACTTTCGGAGTTTTCAGTTTCGCTTGTCGATTGAGTGTATAATTCAAATATTTAATCGTTGCACAAAGAGGTTTAATCGCTTCACCAAGTTCAAAATGCTCTATCGAAACAACTCCGTACGCTTCTTTCACAGTTTGAACTTCGTTTGAATAATACCATTCATCGAGTTTGTCAACAAAAACTCCGAAAATGCGTGCGATGTTAACTATTTTATTGTAAAAACTCTCAGGACAGATTATCTGAGAAATTTTATGCGTCTGAACAAAATCCGCTATTTCATCTATATTGTCCATATTTTTGATAATAACTTCCCCTGTCGAAGTATCTGTTAAAACACAATAAATAACACCACTATTGTTTTCATACAAAGACATCATGTAATTGTTATCCGTTGTAAGCATTTCATCTTCAATAATCGTCCCCGGTGTTACAACCCTTGTAACTTCTCTTTTCACAATCCCCTTTGCAAGTGCTGGATCTTCCATCTGCTCGCATATGGCAACTTTGTAACCAGAATCAACTAACTTTTTCAGATAATTATCGAGCGCATGATAGGGTATACCCGCCATAGGAGCATCCTGACGCTTTGTGAGCACTATATTAAGCACCTTTGAAACTGTCAGTGCATCATCAAAAAAGGCTTCGTAAAAATCACCAAGCCTGAATAGTAATATCGCATCTTTGTATTTCTCTTTGATATCAAGATACTGTTTCATCATCGGTGTGATTTTAAAATTCCTATTTGCAGAAATTTCACTCATAACGTTCACCTCGGCATCTGGCTACAAGCTAAATGAAGTTGTTAAAATACACTAAATCTGAGATAATTATACACCACTCAAAAATTATTTTAAAGTATCCCAACCAATTTGTGGTATTTTATAAAATGTAGTATAATATTTATGTACCTTACACCATTGAGGGGAGGATGGATGGTATGAAAATCATAAGAATTTCATGGGTGTGTTTGATGGTCGCTGCGTTGTGGTTTTCCACTGTTCTTGGTGTCAAAATACCAGAAAATAGTGATTTCGTTCTTCACATTGCATCGATTGAAAAAATGTTAGGTGATTTCTTAGCCGATTATAACACCGAGATAGGTTCAATAACACTCTTTGGTAAAGATTCACTTGGTGGTACATTCGAAATACTTATGGGAATCGCTGAGGAGGACGAAGAAACGCTAATCAAAGCACTATCTAAACTCCCAATTTCAATAACCATCGATCCTAAGTTCTCAGAAGACATCTTAGCTAAAAGTTTGGCGGATATGCTTGAGACTTCCTATATTATAACAAATATAAGTAAAGAGGAAAAAAAGATTCAAATTGACAAATTCACATTCTACACTTTAAGGTCTAAAGATGCGCTTTATATAACTTTTTCTGAGACTCAAAAAAGAATGATAGCGGATATGCAGAACGGTAAGTTAAAAACGGTTGATGTACAAATTCCAGCAGATGTAGATATATATTACAAGAACTTTGGAACAAGTCCTATAGGAAACTTACTCTACCTATTTGGCGACTTTTACGGGCGACCAACTTCGGAAGAGCTAAAAGTTTCTTTTAACGATGATAGACTCTACTTCGAGTTATCAATAACGAAAAACGTTTCCGAATACGAAAAGAATCTTCTGAAAGAAAGTGAATTTTACCTTTCCGAACTAAACTATGCCGAAAATTCAAAACTTATGTTTGGTGCTACGAAAGGTCTTCCTCTCTTGTCATTAATTATAAGTCAAGAATTTCCTGAAGAATTTACTAAATTGTTGAGTAATGGCATTGATTCAATTTTAATTTCCGGAGACTCTGATCTTTTCATATCTGCAAAGTATAGAATTGAGTACGAAAAAGTAATCGAAAGTACCTTACGGGAGTATTTCCAATCCATAGAATTCGATAGAACTAATAGCATACTCAACGCTTGGCAGGGGGAGGAAGTAAAATCAAAAACAAAGCGAGCGGAGCTTGAAAATAGCTTAATGTATTTGTATATGTCAGAACAAGAAGATATGGAATTTGTTGGAATAACATTTAATGTTCAAAGATCATCTGAAGGTGGTCTAATAATAACAGGAAGTGTATCTAATTTCAAGACTTACTTGGAAAAAATACTCTTTGATTTTCTGAACGAACCAACCGAAGAATACTATGACGAATATGAATCTGAAGACTGGTGGGAAGATGAAGAGTGGGAAGAAAGTGAAGAATATACGGAAGAAGAGTATGAGGAAGAGTACACAGAAGAATGCACAACGGAAGAGATAGAA
>CAZOAS010000161.1:0-4319 GCA_964577745.1 uncultured Fervidobacterium sp. | reverse complement strand
AGGGCACCGTCTATGTCTTTTTTCACAAAGAGTCCAAACCAGTTTTCTGGTGTCACGCTTCCTCCGTAAAGTATCGTTATACTTTTTGCCGTTGTTTCATCGTACATTTGTGCAAGTAATTTTCTTATAAATTCATGTGCTTCTTGAGCTTGTTGTGGTGTTGCCACCACGCCAGTTCCGATAGCCCATACAGGTTCGTAAGCGATGACTACTTTGAGTGCATCTTCTTTTGTCAGTCCGTAAAATCCTTCTCTAACTTGTTTTTCAAGCACGCAGAATGTGAGTCCTTTTTGCCTTTCTTCAAGTGTTTCTCCAATGCAGAATATCGGAGTTAATCCTTCCGAAAGTGCTTTTTTTATCTTTTTGTTAATCATTTCGTCTGTTTCTCCGAATATCTTTCTTCGTTCGCTGTGTCCAAGTATAACAGCAGATACGTTTAGTTCTTTAAGCATCTTTGGAGAAATTTCACCTGTGTAAGCTCCACTGTCTTCGTAATACATATTCTGTGCTGCAAGCTTTATGTTACTTGAAGTAATGACCTCTCTTACTCTGTCAAGTGCTGTGAATGTTGGAGCAATGTATATATCGAATGAATTAAACCCTACGAGCGCATTCAGTAAGACATTTGCAAACTGTTGCGCTTCGTAGGGGGTTTTATTCATCTTCCAATTACCTGCTAAAATATATCTCCTGTTAGTTATTTTTTTTTATCTGCAATCGAAGCGATACCTGGCAATTCTTTACCTTCTAAGAATTCAAGCGATGCACCGCCACCTGTTGATACGTGGCTGAATTTCTTTTCAAGTCCAAATTGGCTGACAGCTGCTGCGCTGTCTCCGCCACCAACAACTGTGGTGACACCTTTTTCTGTCAATGAGCCAATGAATTCAGCAACTGCTTTTGTACCAGCTGCGAAATCTTCTATTTCGAATACGCCAAGTGGACCGTTCCAAACAACTGTTTTTGCATCGGCGAGTTTGGCTTTGATGAGTTCGATACTCGCTGGTCCAATATCGTAACCTGCCCAACCTTCTGGAATACCTTCTTCACATGTGAATATCTTCTTTTCGACTCCTGCTTCCATCTTTTGTGCACATACGGCATCTGTTGGAATAACAAGTTCAACACCTTTTTCTTTTGCTTGTTCAAGAAGTTGCTTTGCAAGTTCTATTTTGTCTTCTTCAACGAGTGAATTACCTGTTTGCTTACCGAGAGCTCTCCAGAATGTGAACATCATTGCGCCACCGATGATTATTCTATCGGCTTTATTGAGTAAGTTTGTTATAACTCCTATCTTATCAGAAACTTTTGCACCACCGAGCACGACAACGTATGGTTTATCTGGATTGAGCGTTGCTTTTGCAAGGAATTTGATTTCTTTTTCCATTAAGAATCCAGCAACGCTTGGTATGTATTGAGCGATACCGACGTTACTTGAGTGTGCCCTGTGTGCTGTACCAAATGCATCGTTTACGTGAATATCGGCAAGAGCTGCCCATTTTTTCGCAAGCTCAAGGTCGTTCTTTTCTTCACCTGCATCGAATCTTGTGTTTTCAAGCATTAAAACTTCGCCTTCTTTGAGCTCAGCAACAGCTTTTTCAACTTCTTCACCGTACAACGCTGGAACGAATTTTACTTCTTTACCAAGAAGTTCAGCAAGTTTGTCAGCAGCTGGTTTAACTGTGTATTTTGGATCTGGACCACCTTTTGGTCTGCCAAGGTGGGAAAGAAGGATAACCTTTGCTCCTTGATCAAGTACGTATTTGATTGTTGGTAATGCTTCAACAATTCTTGTATCATCTGTCACAACACCATCTTTTACTGGCACATTGAAATCAACACGCATTATTACTCTTTTACCTTTCAAATCAACATCACGAATTGTAAGCTTCTCCATTTCTTGACACCTCCCATAAATAAACTTCATTTTCGAGATATCTCAAATAAAGGGGGGAAAATGTTCCCCCCTGAATTTGGATTTGAAAATTAGAGCATCTTTCCAACAAGTTCGATTGTATCAACGACTCTACATGTGTAACCGTATTCGTTGTCGTACCAGCTGTATACTGTTACAAAGTTTCCGTTCATTACTTTTGTAAGTGTTGCATCGTAAATACCTGCGTATGTTGTTCCAACTATATCCATGCTAACAATTTGTTCTTCGTTGTATTTGATAATTCCCTTGAGTCTTCCCTCTGTCGCTTCTTTAACCTTTGCGTTAACTTCTTCTGCTGTTGTTGCTTTTTCAACTTGTACGCTCAAAACTGACATTGAACCATCTGGAGTTGGAACTCTGAGAGCCATACCATCGAGTTTACCTTTTACTTCTGGTACTACGAGAGCAACTGCTTTAGCTGCACCTGTTGTTGTTGGAATGATGTTCATTGCAGCTGCTCTTGCTCTTCTGAGGTCTTTGTGTGGTAAGTCAAGAACTCTTTGGTCGTTTGTGTAGCTGTGTACTGTTACAAGGTAACCTGTTACGATACCGAAATTGTCGTTGAGTACCTTAACGATAGATGCGATGGAGTTTGTTGTACAAGATGCACAGGAAATGATTTGATGTTCTGGTTTAAGTTGATCTTCGTTACAACCAATGACAACTGTTATGTCTTCACCTTTTGCAGGAGCTGTGATGATAACTTTCTTTGCACCGGCTTGGATGTGTTTCATTGCGCCGTCTCTTTCTGTGAATTTACCTGTGGATTCGATAACTACATCAACACCGAGGTCTTTCCAAGGAAGGTTTGCTGGATCTTTTTCAGCGAAAACCTTAATTTCCTTACCATTTACAATTATGGAGTTTTCTGTTGCTTTTACTTCACCATCGAATACTCTGTGAACAGAATCGTATTTGAAAAGGTGGGCTAATGTTTCTGGCTTGTCCAAATCGTTGATTGCAACAACTTCAACGTCACTTTTGCGGCGAATGAGTTCCCTCAAAACAAGTCTTCCTATCCTTCCGAAACCGTTAATAGCTATCTTCATCTTACTCCCTCCTTCAAATGCTGTGTAATGAAAAGCTTTTTACAACTTTTTTCATACCCTCTTCGTGAAAAATTGTACAATATAAATATTACATTTGCTATGAAAAGAAGGTTAAAATTTTGAAATATTTGAAAGCACTACCAAACATATGAGCCTATGTGCACATTTAAACAGTTTTATTGATTTTAACTGTTGATATTTTACCACAAAAAAGAATAATAATCAACAACATACGTATAAGTGAGAACTGGAAGCATCATGATATCGGTGGTATAATAATAAACACAATATGATAACACGTTGAGAGAGGTGAAAAAAGTTGCTTTTGTCAATAGTATTACTTCTATTGGGATTTGTACTTGTATCACTTGGTTCAGACAAACTTGTGGAAGGTGCGACCGCGATAGCTAAAAAATTAAGAGTGTCAGACCTTGTAATAGGATTAACTATCGTTTCGTTTGGAACATCGGCACCAGAGTTGGCTGTGAACGTTGTATCTTCCATCAAAGGAAATTCCGATATAAGCCTTGGAAATATAATAGGAAGTAATCTCTTTAACATATTGGTTGTTGCCGGATTATCTGCCATAATTAAAAGTGTCGATGTTCAACATTCAACGCTGAAAAAGGAAATCCCTCTGAGTTTAATAGCCGCAATATCGGTAATTAGCTTGGGCAATAAACAACCGTCTTTAATCACCAGAGGAGATGGAATTGTACTGTTGTCTTTCTTTGCTATATTCATGTCATATGTCTTCGAAATGGCTAAGAAGGATAGAGAAATGTTCGAAGAACTTGAGAAGACAAAAGAGAAACAAATAAGCATCTTATTAGCTATTTTGTACGTGATTGGAGGGCTTGTTGGGCTTGCATTAGGTGGTAGATGGATTGTCAACGGTGCTGTTGAAATAGCAAAGCTTTTCGGTGTAACTGACAAACTGATAGGTTTAACAATTGTTGCAGCAGGTACTTCGATTCCTGAACTTGCCACTTCCTTAGCAGCGATTATAAAAGGTAATAATGAAATTGCTCTTGGTAATGTTATTGGCTCAAACATCTTCAACATATTCCTCATACTAGGCTTATCTGCAACAATAAGACCGATAGTTTATCCAACAATCTTAAACGTGGATGTGATATTACTAATAGTAATTACGAGCATATTGATACTATTTTCAAGAGATTTAAAACTTGGACGACTTGAAGGAACGTTGCTCTTTTTAACATACATAGGTTACACTGTTTATCTAATTTACAGAGGATGAAAGCATGGGAGGATGCTTTTGTGTATGAGCATCTTGAGTATTACGGTGTATCAAAGAAAGTTATAGATGC
>CAZOAS010000160.1:0-4397 GCA_964577745.1 uncultured Fervidobacterium sp. | reverse complement strand
AGCTAACAAACCGCACGAAGAATCCTCGCATTTTAATGCGGGGAGTAGGTCAATTCCTAGTAAGGTATTATCTTAGCTATTTCAGGTACGATATCGATTTTTACACCTGTTCCTTCCATAAGACTTTTGTCGAACGGTGGCAAGATTTTTACCATTATCTCTCCATAGTCTGTATCTATGTAATATTCACTAAAGTTACCGAGATAGACGATGGTTTTGATTCTACCTGAGACCGGTCCTTCATTTGATATTCTCAATCCTTCCGGTCTGCAACCAAGAACAAATTTTTCGCCTTTTGCGGTTGGTAAGGAAGGAATGTTATAAACCTTACCATCTAAATTTATCTTTGTGCTTTCCGTCGCTGTTTCAACTATCTCTATTGGGAAAAAGTTAATTTTTCCCATGAATTCAGCGGCAAATCTACTTACCGGTCTTTCGTAGATATCTTCTGGTGTGCCAATTTGTTCAATCTTTCCACCGTTCATGAGCACTATCTTATCCGATAAAGTGAGAGCTTCTGTTCTATCATGTGTAACGTATATCGCTGTTATTCCAACTTCCTTTTGAATTCTTTTTATCTCTACCCTCATCTGTTCTCTTAACAACACATCAAGATTTGAAAGTGGTTCGTCGAATAAAAGCACGCTTGGTTCAACTACAAGTGCCCTTGCAAGAGCAACCCTTTGTTGCTGACCTCCGGAGAGACTTGAAGGCGGTCTATCTCCAAAACCTTCTAAGCCCACAATCTTTAATATAGCTTCTACTCGTCTATCTATATCTTCTTTTGGAACCTTTCTCATTTTAAGTCCGTAAGCTATGTTTTCTTTAACATTCATATGCGGGAATAACCCGTAACTTTGAAAGACCATAGCGGTATCTCTCTTCCATGGTGGGATTTCTACAACGTTCATATCGTTTATCAAAATCCTTCCACTCGTTGGTTTCTCAAAACCAGCTATCATACGTAACGTCGTTGTCTTACCACAACCAGATGGTCCAAGTAACGTAACAAATTCACCCGGTTTTACATCGAAACTTACATTATCAACCGCTCTAACTTCTCTTCCCTTAAAATCTTTGAACACTTTTGAAACATTTTCTATCTTAAGAGATACCTGTTTCACGACAAATGCACGCTCCTTTTATACAGTTACAAGTAGCGAGTTGCAAGTATAAAGTTTATTTTAGGATATTCTACTCGTAACTCGTAACCCGAAACTTGTAACGTTTATTTATTGTACAATCGTCTTTTCTAAGTACTCACTCTTTCTGACAAGTAATCTTAGCAATCCAAATACTGTCAATATGATTATTATTAATACGGATGATAGTACACTTGCCAAACCAAATCTCAAGTTCTCGGAGAAGTTGTAAATTTGCATCGTAATATGGTACCATTTTGCTGAAATCAAGAACACAACGGCACTAACTGCAGTCATTGCACGAACAAATGTGTAAGACAAACTTGATATAAACGCAGGACGTATGAGTGGAAGTATGATTGTTGAAAATACCGTTTGCGGATTTGCACCGAGATTTTGTGCCGCTTCTTCGATAGATGGATCTATCTGTTTCAACGTTGCTATTCCACCTTCCACACCAACTGGTAACTCACGAATAACGTAATTTATAACAATAATTGCTGCTGTACCCACGAGTAACAATGGTGGTTTGTTAAATGCAATAACGTAACTTATACCTATGAGTGTACCAGGTATCGAAAAGGGAAGTAAGACCAAACCTTGGAGTAATTTCTTCCCAGGGAACTTCTTCCTTGCGAATAAGAAAGCTACAACCATCGAGAAGATACCAGCAATTGGCATAGCCACACCTGCCAAGAACGTTGTATCGGCAAGTGCATCCTTTCCTCTTTGTAGCGCTTCTTTTATATTCGCAGTCGTAAATGTGTAATCTATACCCCAATTCCTCACAAAACATCCCATAAATATCGTTGAATAAAGTCCTATCAGAAAGGCTATTATTGAATATACTAATAGAGTAAGTAATTTCTTAACAGCAGGGCTTACTATTTCTACAATTCGCCCGCTCGGTTTACCTGTCACTGTAACGAAGGATTTTCTATTCACAATGTATCGCTGCAAATAAAAAGCGGTGAGCGTTGGTAAGAGTAAAAGCAACGAAAGTGCAGCTCCTCTATCAAGTCTGTTCATACCTGTAACTTCCAGATAAGCTGTAACAGAAAGCACGTTGAATTTTCCACCGAGCATAAGCGGATTGGCAAAATCGGCTATCGAATTTGTAAATACAAGAAGCCAAGAACTTAAAATGCCCGGTAAAGATAATGGAAGTGTCACAGTTGTGAATACCTTCCATCTACTCGCCCCAAGGTTCATAGAAGCTTCCTCAAGCGTACTATCAATCGACTCAAGTACACCAACCATCGTTAAATAAGCTATCGGGAACATACCCATCGTTTGAGCTATGACAAGTCCATCAAGACCATATATATCCCAATTGAGCTTTAACAGTTGCTTTGTTATCAAACCATTTGAACCAAATAATAAGATTATAGAAAGCGTAAGTGAAAATGGAGGTGATATTACCGGCAAAGTTGCCATAGCAGAGATAAACTTTTTACCCTTAATCGCCGTGCGAGTAACCATAAACGCAAAGAGAAAACCAACAATCGTTGATGCAGTGGCGCTTAACGCACCGAGTAAAATGCTATTAGACAAAGCCTTTATGTAACTTTTCTCGGTAAGTATCGCTTTCCAAACGTTCAATGTAAATGTACCTGTACGCATGAAAGTAAGTCTTACAGCTTCGTACAAAGGATACACAACGAACGTTAACACAACTGCGAAAGTTACTATTATTGCGTACGTTGTCACTGGATCTATAGAGAACGTTGCTATCGCAAATCCGAGCACAAATATGGCAAAAAGAATCAAGAACATTATATCGATTGTCTGCAACAACTTAATCGTATCAGTTGCATCGTGTAGTTGAACCATTACAGCTTTGACTTCGTAATCTTCTATCACCGGAGCAAAAACAACATAATAAGTTTTGCCATTGACATTCAACACTTTGTTGGAAATGTAAACTTCCTCGTACATCGCATGTTCTTCACCGTACGCATAATCTGGAAGTTTTTTGACAATATCACTCAACTTATCGATCGTTTGAGTGACGTTACCTTCAAAATCAAAGATACAATATTCAAGATTTGGAAACTTCTCCTTTAGCGTTTCTATATCGGCAAGAGAAATTGAATTGGCAAAACTTATCAAATTCTCCCGCATGGAGCGGGAGAATTCGTTTTTCAAAGTTGTACGTACCCAAAATAGTATAAAAAATATTATCGATACAATAACAACAAATTTAATTATTTTCCAATTTCTTTGTTCCATCTTTCCACTAACCTTTCTCTATTCTGTGCTTCCCAAAGTAAATCTTGCTGAATAAGGTTTACATCAGAGAGTTTATAAACCATTTTATTTTTAGGAGCTTTTGGAGAAAGTGGAATCACGTACCAACTTGCGATAATCGTTTGGGCTTTATCGTCAAGTATCCAGTTGTAAAGTTTCTTTGCCTCAAGTGGTTCCTTTCCACCTTTTATAAGTGACATTGCTGCTATCTCGTAACCACTACCTTCCCTTGGAAGTGTTATAACAATTGGTGCACCTTCTTTTTGAAGTTTCACAAGGTCATGCAAATAACCAATAGCAATTGTAGTTTCGCCAATTGCACAATCTTTACCAGGCGCAGAACCCGATTTCGTGTACATATTGATGTTCGCATCGAGTTTTTTCAAGTATTCGAAAACTTTATTCTCGTCTCTCTTATAGATGTTTACAAGTGTTGTGATAACGTTGTAAGCAGTACCTGATGTATTTGGATTTGCCATCCTTATCAAACCTTTGTACTCTGGTTTCAAAAGATCCGCCCAACTGACTGGTGGATTAATACCAAGTTCCTTTGCCTTGTTTTTATTCGTAGCAAACGCAAGTGGTCCAACGTATAAACCTATCCAATAACCATCTGGATCTTTGAATTTGGCATCTATGAATTGACTGTAAGGTGCTTTGTAAGGAGTTGTTAAACCTTTCAGTTTAGCTTCAACATGGAAAACACCAACACCGCCAACCCATATCGATGCTTGTGGGTTGTTCTTTTCTGCTTCCATTCTTGCAAGAACTTCTCCAGTAGATAACCTAACCCAGTTAACTTTGATACCTGTATCCTTTTCAAACTCTGCGAACAAAACCTTCGCAAGTGGTTCCTCAAGTGTGGTGTAAACATTAACGTAGTTTGCTGCCATAACAACAAAAACAGAGAAAACAACGATAAATATACCAAGTAACTTCTTCATACATCTCACCTCCTGTATAAAATAATATTAGAACTATACGCTTGTAAATGTTGTATAATTT
>CAZOAS010000159.1:2934-4419 GCA_964577745.1 uncultured Fervidobacterium sp. | reverse complement strand
GATTTGCAAAGTACGACGTTGTACCACCAAATATCCAAGAAAAGATAATAGCAGAGCGCAAGAAATATCTTGAGGAACAAGCTGAAGAATAATAATTTCGTTTTGATTTATAGAAAACCGGAGTGAAATCACTCCGGTTTTTTATTTTTTCAACAGACTTAGGAAATCAAATCACAGTAAAAGAATAAGTAATATGGAGGTGGATTAATGACTAAAAGCGGCGTAATAACAGTATTAATAGGTATAGCAATTGCCCTTACAGTAATAGCATTATTATTCTTATTTGGTTATTCTTCTTTTTTAGAAAAGCAATTGTACGGTGAAAAAGCAACACTTCTACAAGCTTGGAGGAATTATGCAAGTTACCTTTTTTCTAAGGTACCATTTATAAAGAACTTTGTAAAATACGAAAGTCTGGATATAATGACAGCTCAAGAATATTTTGACAAAATTTATAAACAGTACTCCGAAGAACTCAACAAGAAACTCAAGGAGATAGAACAAAGAGAACAAGAGCTAATCATGAAATCACAGGAAATCGACAAACTGTTGAGCTCAATAAAAGCAATTGAAGATAATTGGAAAGAGCAACGATTGAAAGAAGAATTAAATAAAGTTCAAGATACAATCACACTAAAAAGATTGCAAGATATCGTTGATACATTTTCTAACTCAGAACCTGCACAATTAAGGCGTCTTATGAATTCTGATAACATGTCGATTGAAACACTTGCTATTGTTTTCTCAAAGTTAGCACCTGACGTAAGAGCAGACATGGTACAACAACTTACTGCGGTAAACCCTGTAAAAGCCGCTCAAGTAATTGAAAAAATGGGAGGAGTTGATCAGATAATTAGTGATTTAGATTTCAGAATAGAAGCGTTAAAAAATACAATACAAGACATGGTATCAACAGAAGCTGAACTTATCACCTTGGGTGGTTTTAGTAAAGGATTATCCGCTTTCTTACGCGATATGAAATACGAAGAATTATGGAATTTCATAGTGAAAATAAGCTCAAGACCGGATCTTGTCTTTTACATCCTATCGAACGTAGATAACCAAACTATGGTCAGACTCTTGAGAGACATTAAAGACAAAGACGAAGAACTATTTATAGAAATAATGAACAAGGGGGCGAAGTTTTGATAAACATAGCTAACTTGAGTAAGTTACTTCAATCGAATAATCCCGAAGTTGTGCAAGGTATAATCAATAAAATCGAAAATCTCTCAGAATCTGGAGGAAAGACATTCGAGGAAGTCCTCCAGGAAGTTTTTTCACAGTTGAACTCTGAAAATTTGGAAAATATTGAAGAATCAAATTTACAGAAAGCTACCGAAGGTTATGTAGACCCAAAACAAAAATTGGAACGGCTAAGCCAAAATAAACCTCAGCAAACTCCAGAGAAGGGTGAAATTTCTAAGTTGGAACGTTCTGAATACTCAGCTGAACCGACAGAAAAGGTCGGACAAGAGAATAAAG
>CAZOAS010000159.1:0-2834 GCA_964577745.1 uncultured Fervidobacterium sp. | reverse complement strand
AAAGAAAAAACTGTAGACAAATCCAGTATGCAAAAAATCGAAATCAACATCGATAAAAACACCTCCAAAGAAAATGGAGCAACGCAAATTGTTCAACAACTTTATGCGCAAAAAGTATATAAGAGTAATGTTACAACTAAGGATATGCTGAACGATAAGTTCAATGACACAAATATCGAAATCCAAGATGAAAGCATAGATAATTCAGAACATTTTAATCAAGAGAAGAGTGTCCAAGACAAACAAAAAAGCTCAAATAATTACGCAACCACAAGTGGAGAAAAAACAACACTCACAACGAATACACAAAAATCTAAGCTGGAAGTCGAGAGTAACAGCCTTGACAACACAGCGGATAAAAGTGGTAAGAATTCGATATTACTTGAAAAGACAAAAACACCACAACAGTTAGAGTTAAAAAAAGAATCCAAAAACTTAGAAAGTATCAAACAAGACAAAGGGATTGTTTCGAAAAACCTTGGTAATTCTGGGAATGTAATCACAAATAAAGGAAAGATAACAGACAACGTACAAAAGATTGTTCCCAAACTTGAAACTAAGAATACAAATGAAAGCGCAAAAAAAGTTTTCGAAGCAGAAAATATAAGTGAACCAAAAGGGCTAAAGGAAGATATTAGAACACAAGGAGTTATTAAACAAGATAAACTCATCGATTCAAACAATTTGGAAAGTATAAAAAAAGAGCAATCTACATTAAGTAAATACCAAAACTTGATAGTTCAGCAGGAAAGAACGATTGAGAAAACAAGTGGACAAAAAATTGAAGTCACTAATACGGATAGAAATAATTTCAAAGAAATTGGAAGTACACAGCAACTTCAACAGTCACAAATGCAAAAAATATACAAAAACCTCATCACGGTAGATGATAAATTGGATAACACAAAGTCTTTAAATACTGGGCGAGATACAAGAGATTTATCGAATTCTGAAAAAATGACCGATCAAATAAGAAAAACAAATTCAACTTCTTCGAAAACTGAAAGCACGCTGAATAATAAAGAAATGAATTTACAAAGAGGTAATTTTAAAGATGACTCAGCTAAGCATACTTCGGTAAAACAACAAGATTTAAAAAACACTAATATTATACCCAATAATCAACTATTGACGAAAAACACTGTAAGTGTCAGTCAAAAATCAACCAATCCAGATGGCATTGTGAACAATGCGTTGAAGGTAAACTTACCAAGTAATATAAATAATCAAATCAAGCAAAATAATGGAACGAACGTTAATAGTTTGAACGTTCAAAGAGACAGGAAAACCAACATTAATGAGAACGATACTTTTCTCGAATATTCAAAAACATCTATTAGAAGTACTTTAAACAATCAGTCAAAAGAATACAATTCTGAAAAGGTCTCAGTAAATAAAGATACGAAAAATAGTTCAAATATTCAACAAAAGTTAGACTCATTAAAACAACAAGATTTAAAAAACACTAATATTATACCCAATAATCAACTATTGACGAAAAACACTGTAAGTGTCAGTCAAAAATCAACCAATCCAGATGGCATTGTGAACAATGCGTTGAAGGTAAACTTACCAAGTAATATAAATAATCAAATCAAGCAAAATAATGGAACGAACGTTAATAGTTTGAACGTTCAAAGAGACAGGAAAACCAACATTAATGAGAACGATACTTTTCTCGAATATTCAAAAACATCTATTAGAAGTACTTTAAACAATCAGTCAAAAGAATACAATTCTGAAAAGGTCTCAGTAAATAAAGATACGAAAAATAGTTCAAATATTCAACAAAAGTTAGACTCATCAAGTACGAAAACAAATAATTATCCTGAAAAAGCCTCTGATAACGTCAGTGACTCCAAAGTAAAAAATACAGAATTCAATAGCTTTGAAAAAATTGCATTCAACTTTGTATCCAATGTAGATAAGCTAAATTCAACTAATACCAAGAACGATAAAGAAAAACAGTTCAGTTCAGTGGTGAGACAAGATGTTAATTCGGTTAACTTAGCAAGTAATTCTTATACTGAAAACACGGAAAATATCGCATTTATTCAACAGATAGTTGGTATGAGACAACTTGGAGACAGTTTGAACTACTTGATAACACTCTCAACCAAACCCGAACAACCAAATTCTCTGGGCATAGAAACTGGAAAGCCATCGATATCAAGCGATAAAAATTTATTTAGGCAAACGAATTCTTCACTCAGCACAATACCAAGTCAGAAAATAAATTACAATAGCTCATCGCCAAGAAATATGTTGAACATTTTAAATGAAATCACGTTGAAATTACGTTCGTCTATTGGAGGAAATTCACCAGAACAGGTTGTCGACGATGAGAATGGTAGTCTTTCTCAAGATGGAAAACTTTCCGAATTCGTTAAAGAAAGTAGAGTTTTAAGTGACTTAAACATTCTAAGAAATTATAACGTGTCAGAAAACCAAGCGAGGAAAAATGATAAATCGGTTGTACAAAACATAGATCCAAAAGACTCAAAAGACAAAATTATTTACCAAACTCAAACCATGGCTGTACAAAACCAGTTAAATCAGCCGAATCAATTAAATAATGTAAGCTATGAAAATGAACATGATGGACAATTACAACGGAATCTTTCGGAATTTTCGCAGAATTCTTATCAAAAAATTTACACAGATAATAACCAGTCTGATTTAAGGAAAAATACCACAGAACCATCGAAAAATAATTTAGAAGTAAAATCGTTCCAAGTTGAATACAAAGAAAAACGAGAGGTCGACTCAGAAAAGCATAATATATCATCCGAGGATAGACCAAAAATCTCAAACAAATTTATCGAGCGTTTAGC
>CAZOAS010000158.1:0-4419 GCA_964577745.1 uncultured Fervidobacterium sp. | reverse complement strand
TCTGTATCCGTGCATTAAAATGCGGGGTTTTAGAGCCGAGAATTTCTATAACTATTTCCCATATCAGTACGTTTTTGTGATTTTCTATCATTAACAGTCCTATGCCTTTATCTATGCCGATGTATACTTGAGAGAACCAATTTTTATCTAAGTTGTAAGCATCCTTGAACCCGTAAGTACCCCAAAGTTCTGGTACTTTTTCGTAATAATATCTTACCGCTTCTTCGACAATTTCTGGAGTGAATACGATTGAACCGAGTGCACCGCACGGTGGTACCGTTCCATCGACGTAATGTTGTGTATTGTTGTTGCACGATGGTGGTGCACCAAAATCGCCTCTGTAGCCTGTCGGTGAATCGCACGCAGTGAGTCCCCAAGAATGCTCGTGCAATGTTTTAAATTCGCTATGCATATCTTTACAGTACTCCCAATTCGCAAGAGATGCTTTTACTGAGTTATCAAACCAATTCACTCCATCTTTATCGACGAGTTTTCTGAAGTCTATCCATGCGTGGGAAAATTGATACGTGAAAAGTGATCCTGTGTAGGTGTATATCAGTTCGTAATCTTTGTATCTGCCTATATCACGTTGAAATGATTTGTAAACTGATGGATCCACAGGATAAGTTGGTGATGAAACTCCAAGGAAATACATGATTAGTTGTTCAGCATACCTATCCCAATTTCCCCAGAATCCTCTTTCGTAGTTATATCCCATGTAGAATTGGTTCTTTGATTTGTCCAGATACCATTGGAAGTTAACTGTTGAGTATAACTTCTCAAAAAGGTCATACACTTCACCACCGAAATATTCGCCGACAACTAAAGCTCCCATAAGAAAGAGTGCCGTGTCGATTATGGAAATTTCAGAATGCCATGTTCTTTTTCCATCTTCCATTCTCACAAAGTGTATGAAAAACCCTTCTTTTTGTTCAACGTGTTTGAGAAAAGTGTTGAGAGTTTTTATCGCACGTATTTTGCCCTCTTCTTTGGTTATCCAATGGTTTTCAACTGCAATGGAAATTCCACTAAGTCCAAATCCAACGGAAGCTATGCTTGCAACGGTAGTGTTTTTTGTGTTATCGATTATCAGTCCGTAACCTTCTTCAGTCTGCGAAACTTCGTTCCAAAAGAAGTCGAACGATAATTTTTCTTCGAGTGCTAATATTTCTTGGACTTTCAATTTAACCATCCTTTCTTGTTATTTTTTGTAGGTGAATTCCAAATAATTAAACGCATTTCTGATGTATGGTATATCCATGAATAGCTTCCATATCATTTCATTTTTGTAATTTTCCAACATCAGAAGCGTTATACCTTTGTCTATTCCGATGTAATCACTTGCGTACCAGTTCAAATCGAGGTTGAACGAATCTTTTAGACCGTACTTACCCACAAGTGACGGTAGTTTGTAGTAATTTTCGATTGCCCAGATAGATTCTTTCGGTGTGAATACTATGGAACCAATTGCACCGGACGGGGCTATTGTACCATCTATCTGATGAGCAGAGTTGTTATTTCCAGATGGTGGTGTGCCGAGTAATCCATTGTATCCTTTTGGTGTATCACATGCGGTGACGCCCCAACCGATTGTAAAGCTCTTGTATTTTTCTTTATTGTCTTGACAGTAATAGTAATTCGCTAAGCTTGCAAGTATAGAATTTTGGTACCAGTTTGTACCGAGTTTGTCATACCAATTCCTAAAATCTATCCATGCATGTGAGTATTGATATGTGAAGAGTGAACCAAACCAAGAGTGTATGAATTTTTCTGTTTTGTAGCTTCCATAGTTTCTTTTGAATGAGTAATAAACGATTGGATCGATTCTGTATTTTTCATTCGGTGTTCCAGCTGCCAAGATGTACAACATGAGTTGTTCTGCATAAAAGTCCCAGTATCCTTCGAAACCTTTTTCTGGATAGTAAGCCATGTAAAAATGATTTTTAACTGGATTGACCATTTTGTTCCAATCTATACGTTCGTAAAGTTTTTTGGCAAGTTCCCACGTTTGACCTCCGAAGTATTTTCCGACGGTAAGTACACCACACATTAAAATAGCTGTGTCTATAGTCGATACTTCACTATTCCACGCTCTTTTCCCTGTGTTTATATCAAGGAAATGATAGAAAAATCCGTTGAAATGTTCCAAATTCAATAGTGTTTTCAATGTATTTAGAGCCCGTTTTTCACCTTGTTCTTTTGTTATCCAACCTTCTTCAACACCAACAACAATAGCACTTAGACCAAATCCAGTAGCTGCAATACTTGCAATCGTCGGATTACCTGGATATCTATCTCTAACAAGTCCATAACCAGTGCTTTTTTCGTCGATATTTGCTTGTTCCCAGAAGTACATAAACGAACTTTTGTATTCTTTTTGTAGTGTTTCGCTGAGCTGATTTACACCAAATAGAAGTATTGAAAAAATTACAATGAAAACAATCGTTGTAGTTCTCTTCACAGTTATCCACCTCTATTCTCCCGTTATTCCTGTTCTATCGATACTTTCTATAAACCAATCTTGTGCGAAGAAGTATATTATCAATAGCGGAAGGATAGCTAATAACGTGCCTGCCATTACGATTGCTTCGTTGATACTTCTTCCAGATTGTATCCCGGGAACCGATTGATAGATCCTTTGGAATGTGTCTTCAAAACGTTGAAGTTGGAGAGGAAGAGTAGTCCATTTTTCACCAAGATAAAGTGCTGTAATGACTGTATCATTCCAATACCAGACAAGTGAAAATAAAAACGATATCAGGTATGCTGGACCTGCCGATGGTGCGACGATTTTGTAGAATATCTTAAAAGTAGATGCACCATCGATTTTCGCTGCTTCTTCAAGTGATTTTGGAAACATGTTGAAGAATTGATAAAAGATGATTATGAAGATAGCACTTCTGATTCCTTGTGTAAATGTCGCCGGTAGTACAAGTGACCAGATACTGCCAAGTAATCCAATGTCTCTGAACATAAGAAATTGTGGTATCATCGTCACCTGCGGCGGTATGATGAACGTTGCTATAGCTATTGCAAAGAGTATCTTCTTACCTGGGGATTTAAAACGTGAAAATCCATATCCCACAACGGAAGCTGAAAGTGTCTGGAGTATAGCTGGAATTATCGTTACGATGAGTGTTTGTGTTAGGGTTTTGCTATAGTCCAAAACTTTTATGGCATCTTTGTAATTTCCTGCGTAAAGTTTCGTCGGAATCCATTTCACAAGTGGATTTACAAGGTCAGATGTGTTCATGAAACTGTATGAAATCATAAAGATGATTGGATAGATAAAGACAAAGCCAACCAGTAATAAAAAGAAATACACACTGGCGATTTGGATGGAATCTTTCGTTTTCTTACTCAGTTTGTAAATATCAAGTACTTTGCGCATAAACTTACCACCTTTCTGCTATGCCACTCTCTTTCTGTATATCGCACCTATCAATGCGAATACACCAATGGCAAGAAGCATCGCTAAAAAGTATATCCAAGAGAGTGCTGAAGCGTATCCAAGACCTCTTTCTGGTCTGTACATATCGACTAATATCTTTTGAATGATAGTGCTTGTTGCAAATGTTGAAACAGTAACAATCGTATAAACAACGTTTACGAATGTTAGTGGTGTAAGTACGGGCATTGTTATCTTCCATAAGATTTGCCATTTAGATGCCCCGTCTATTTTTGCTGCTTCGTACATACTCTTATCAATTTTCTGTAAGCCTGCAAGGTAAATTAGTATCTGTACACCGGAGAACCAGAGTATCATTATGAACCCTGATATGAACATATCTATAGCTTTTGCAAGTAACGTTGGTAAGTTTGCTTGGATGTCTCTTATGAGCTGGAATTTGTACAATCCTTCAAATGTCATCGCACCTTTACTTAGTAATTTGTTGAAAACTGGACCACTTGCGATGACAACAGGTAAAAAGTAAATCGTTCTGAATAAGCTTCTGCCACGGATGTTTATGTTCAATAATAACGCTATTATCATCGAAAAAGATATGATTATCGGAACATAGACTATTATCTGGATGAAATAATCTATTAGCAGTTGTGGATATGTAACATCCGTTAGAAAAGCATCTTTGAAATTCTTACTGCCAACGAAGAATGTTCTAACTCCTTCAGCTTTAACCTTTACTTCGTTTAGACTGAACGTGAATGTTCTTATCAAAGGTATCAGTGTGAATACGAGAAAATCTATGATCCAAGCTTAATCGAAGGGGTAAAAGGAAAAGTAATAGCTGACAGAGGATACGCCGAAGCCGAGTTTGTAAGGAAAACAGAAGGGTATATAAGACCAAGAGGCAAGGCGGGAAAAGAATTTACTAAAAGACCGTTGATAGGGAGTATATATTTGTAAAGATGGGAAATAGAAAAATTTATTCAACGGTTGAAGATGAAAATAAATTTTGA
>CAZOAS010000157.1:0-4441 GCA_964577745.1 uncultured Fervidobacterium sp. | reverse complement strand
AGGTCAAAGTTTGAATTCGGATAACATGACGTTGACAATATACTATTTTAGCCTCTCGAAAAGAGAGCAGGAAGATATTGAGATGATTTTCGAGATAGCAAGGATACACTTAAAAAACATACTGGAACACAACAGAATTGTCAGAAGCACATTTTTTGATAATTTAACAGGAGCATACACCCGACAAGTTGGTATGGAAGTTATCGGAAAAATATTTGAGAGTATAAAACGTGGACAAAGAAAGGGATATTTAGTTTTCATAGATATCGATGATTTAAAGAAATATAATGACAAGTATGGTCATCAAAAAGGTGATGAATTGTTAAAAAATATATCTCAGGTGATTCTCTCTAACATACGTAAAAACGATATTCTCGTGAGATATGGTGGTGATGAATTTATTCTGTATATCGATTCATCCTCTCCTGAGAATGTTATAAAAAGAATATCCCAGATGTCAGAAGTGAAATTCTCATACGGCATGGTGAATTTAGAAGAGTTTACAACTCTCCAAGAGGCAATTCAAAGTGCTGATATGAAAATGTACGAATTCAAAAATTCAAGCAAATTGGCAATTAAATACTATACCAACACGTAAATTTTCTAAGTCAAGCAACAAAGATTTCCTCTTTCTAACCAACTCTGTGATATAATAAAAATATATATTTGAAACAACACAATCATTGAGTCATTGGGGTGAAAGAGTTGGGGAAGGGGAAATTTTTATTTTCGCTCACAAATCTTTTTACAATCCAACGTTGGAATAACCGACCAGCTATTATAAGATTCTCGGAGGCAGATAACTCTTTCAATACGCTCTTTCTTTCCTTCCTTTTCAAAATAACGAGCAACAGTGATATAGAAGAAAGTCTACGTTGGAGGCTCACAAGAGAACTTCCAAAGATTGTACTTTCCGATGTATCTTTGCAATTGAAAGAACGCATCGAAAGGTTCTCTCCTCGAGTTTGGAATGAAGTCACGAAAAAATCCATCGAAGAATTGAAGAATATAGCCGATAATCAAACTATCGAACTTCTGATTTCGCAAAAGTCCGAAAATCCAGTCGATAAACTTGCGGATCTTTACATAAGTTACCTTGAGGCATATGAAAACAATAAACTTTTCGATTACTCACAACCACTGAGGGAATTGAAGGAAAAGATAGATAACTTAGAAGAAAACTTTACAAAGGAACAAATTGAAAAATTCTGGAGTATAGCTAATCACAGCTGGTCAACTCTGATGAACTTAACTGCTATGGTCAGATGGAATCGCACGCACAGAAACGTTCGAACCACCGTTTCAGGTCATTCGTTTCTTGTTGTTACAATAGCTTATTTAATTGCGAAACTTAGTAATTTCAACAAGATTGATGAAGTAATCTCACGTGCAATTTTACATGACTTTCCAGAGGCATTCACAGGTGATGTTATAACCCCCACAAAGAAAAAAGCCCCCGGCCTTGACGAAATAGTAAGCAAAATAGAACATGAGATGGTAAACGAATGGATGAGCGGTAACGAATACCTTTTGCCGTTTTCTAATTACATCGATTATTCAACAAACCCATTTGATAAGCAAGCAGGGGTGATAGTAAGAACAGCCGACTACTTTGCTACATTGCTTGAATGCGCACTTGAAATACACTCCGGAAACAAACTTGAGATATTCAGGGATAACTTCTTCATATTCAAAAAACTGATAAAAGACACCTCGCCACTGGATGTTTCTGAGTGGATAGATGAGATAGAAAGCGAGATACTTTAGATGAATTAAGGCAGGGAGGTATTGAAATTGGTTGATTTTAAGATGACAAAAGATGGACTTGTGCTTTACATCAAAGATTACACAGATATACTTGAAGTTCTTCAAAAGATTGAAGATAAAATAAAGAGCATGGGGAATTTCTTTGCTAAAGGTGATAAGATAATGCTCTTAGTTGAAGAGCATGAGAAACACATTGCAGATATTCCGAAGATAGTTTCAAGAGTCCAAGAACTTGGACTGACTATCTCACATGTACTTATGGGAACTGAAGGTGCTAACGATGTCATCGTTAAAAAGAAAGTCGATATGGTCAACCAAGGAGACACACGCTCAGGTACGAAAATCGTCAAAAAGAATCTCAGAGGTGGACAGAGCATCATCCATTCTGGTGATGTAATTTTGATAGGTAATTTACACGCAGGTGCAGAAATTGTTGCCGGTGGAAGCGTTGTAATATTCGGAAGATGCCAAGGAACAGTCAGAGCAGGTATAAATGAAGGCAGAGAATCGATAGTTGCAACGCTCTCTTTCGAGGCTCCGTTTGTTCAAATCTCAGATTTGAAAGGTACATTTTCAGAAAAGCATACTTATCCTTGTGTACTGTACGTCAAAAGTGGTAGAATAGAAATAACACAATTCGATGGGAAAATGGGAGGGATAAATCTTGAGTAATATCGCAAAGGAATTAAACACTAAGGACTTACTTTTAAAACTCACAAGTATACCAGGTCCATCTGGTTACGAAGATGATGTTCTCAACGAAATAGCAAATGTAATGAAAGCATATTCAGATGAATGCTTCAGAACTCCTATGGGAAGTTTGGTGTGTGTTAAAAAGGGTACAGGTCCAAAAATCGGATTTTTCGCTCACGCTGACCAAATAGCCTTCATGGTGGCAAAGATATACGAAGAAGGTTTCTTAAGGCTAACAGGAGTAGGTGGCTGGGATCCAAAGACGATCATAAGCCAAAAAGTGTGGATACACACAAAGAATGGCAAATTGAGAGGTATCGTTGGATTTATGCCTCCTCATTTACAAACAACCGAAGAATCCAAGAAAGTCCCAGATTACGACCATCTATTTGTTGATGTTACAATGAACCCAAATTGGAAAGATATATCCATAGGAGACCTTGTAACAATCGATGTTGAAGGATTCGAAAAAAATGGCACGGTATTTGCCCCGGCAATCGACAACAGAGCAAGTTGTGTATCGATAATCAAGGCAGCGGAATTGTTATCAAAGCTAAAAACATCCGCCGAAGTGTATTATATATTCTCAACGCAAGAAGAAATAGGTGGACCGGGAGCGAAAAGTGGAGCGTATCTATCAGAAGTTGAATATGGAATTGTCATAGATGTTACACACGGTGATGAGGACATTCCGGGTTATCCAAAAATAAAAATGGGTGAAGGACCAGCTGTTGCAGTTGGACCAGTAACGAATAGAAAATTCGTTGAACACATCCAAAATATATCATCAAAATACAACATCAAGACTCAAATAGAACCTATTCCTGGAAGATCAGGAACCGACACAGACGAAGTACAACTCACCAGAATAGGTGTCAAAACAGCACTTATTTCGATCCCACTGAAATACATGCACAATCCATACGAAAAGGTATACATAAAAGACATCGAAGACACAGCAAAATTACTCGCATTCTCGGCAACTGAATTACCTGAAATCGAGGAGGGACAATCATGCTAAAATATCTCAAAGAACTTACCGAAATTAAAGGTGTTTCTGGATACGAAGATGACCTTAGAGAATACATTAAAGAAAAAATAAAAGACAAAATCGATGAAATATACACAGACCGTATGGGAAATCTCATAGCTCTCAAAAAAGGTAAAGGTGGAAAGAAAATACTCCTTGATGCTCATATGGACGAAGTTGGTTTCATGGTAACGAACATAAACGAAGACGGAACGCTCTCTTTTGCTCCTGTTGGGGGAGTAGACCCAAGAGTTGTCATAGGTAAAAAAGTACAGATAGGTAAAGATGTTACAGGTGTAATTGGTTACAAAGCTGTGCATATCCAAAAAGATGGCATGATGAACACACCAAAGTATTCAGAACTCAAAATCGACATCGGTGCAAAATCAAAACAAGAAGCGGAAAAGCAAGTTAAGATAGGTGATATGGTAGCATTCACAACGCAGTATGAAGAAACAGAAGAATTCATAATTGCAAAAGCACTTGATGATAGATGCGGTTGTAGTATACTTATGGACTTAATCGAAGCGGATATACAGTCAGAAAACGACATTTATTTTGCATTCACAGTACAGGAAGAAACAGGCTTAAGAGGACCTGCTATAATTGCAGAACAACTGAACGTAGACTTGGCGATAGCAGTTGAAACTACAACAAGTGGAGACGACCCAGAACTTGAAAAACAACTCTGGTCAACTCATCTTGGCGATGGACCAGCGATAACATTCATGCACAGTGGATACGTTGTTCACCAAAAAATATTCGAAAAACTGGTTGAAATTGCTAAGAAAGAAAACATACCATTCCAATACAAAATGCGCACAGTAGGTGGTACGAACGCACGAAGATACGCACTTACAAACATCCCAGCAGGTGTCGTATCAGTCCCCGCAAGATACATCCATAGTCCTATATCTATGATAAACAAGAAAGATTACGAAAATACGTTGA
>CAZOAS010000156.1:0-4476 GCA_964577745.1 uncultured Fervidobacterium sp. | reverse complement strand
TTGCTAAAATACGGAAGCCAGAGGTGTTCAGCAATATTAAACGGACTGGCGTTATCTGAGAGTACTCCGCTTAAATATCCCACACTTATCAATATCACACTTCTTAAGCCTTTTTCTCTCCTTGCGTGGTATATCTTCCGTATCCCATGCAAAAAATCGTTCATTATCTTTTTCTCTCCAAGTATTTCAAACTCGTCTATCATCAATACTATCTCTTTATTGTACTTATCTCTAATTTCCATTATGTATTTCTCAAGTTCGCTTAACAAACTTACACGCTGTGGTAAATCTGTCAATTTCAATTTGTATTTTAAGAAAAACTCCACATCGTCTTGGAACAATTCCATGAAATTTTCCTCTTTCGAAACACTCCCATAGTTTTCGAAAGAGACGAAAATAGGGAGGTATATATCCTTGATTTTCTCAACGACATCGTTCAAAAACGTAGTCTTCCCAGTTTGTCTGGGAGCTGATATGGTGAAGTATCGATAATTTTCGATGTATTCAAGTGCTTTTTGCATTTCAACTGGTCTTTCAACGTAATAGCACGTGTCTTTATCAACAGGTCCTGTGGTACAAAATCGTCTCATTGGGAGCACCTCACTTTTCGGAAAAACGAATTCAGAAATCCATAAAAAATAAAAGTTTTAATAGTTCTTTACCAATTCCAGATTTCAGAATTAGTTTCAAGTTTAGAGCAAAATTTTATCTAATCACATGCGAGTTCTTAATTTTTATTATACCATAAAACGACATGCGACTTCTTAAAAAAGAAAATAAGAATTTGTGGTAAAATACACAATATACAATAATCATGTGCAAAAGAAACCTCTGGAGGTTTTTGTATGCGGACAACTATTGTCTGGTTTGAGAACGATTTTAGAATTTCAGATAATCCCGCTTTATATTACGCAGCTAAGCAAGGTCGAGTTGTTCCCGTGTTTATTTACGCAAGTGATAGTGTGAGAGAATTAGGAGGAGCAAAGAAATGGTGGTTATATAAGTCTCTTTCAAGTCTGAGCGAAAGTTTGAAACGATTAGGTGTAAGATTAATTATCAGAAAAGGAAATAATTCTTTGTCTATTTTGAAAAGTCTAATCAAAGAAGTGCACGCCGATTCGGTTTATTGGAATAAACGCTTTGACCCATTGGCTAAATCAAGGGATGAGAATATAAAGAAAGAGTTGATTTCTTCTGGGATAAAGGTCGAATGTTTTGACAGTTTTTTATTGCATAATCCAAATAATTTCTTTACCGCCGATGGAAAGCCATACGGTGTTTTTGCCCCATTCTGGAAGAAATTCCAAAACGAAATTGTTGTGTCAGCACCGTTACCTGCGCCAGAGCGTTTGCAAGGTGTAGATTTGGATATTCATTCAGAACGTTTAGAGGATTTGAACTTGCTGCCGAAGATAAATTGGTATTCTGAGATGGAAAATTTCTGGAATGTAAGTGAGCAAGCTGCTCAGAAACGTCTGAATTGGTTTATTTCACATGCTTTGGATGGTTACGGAGAGAATAGGGATAGACCTGATTTGGATGGTACTTCTTTGATGTCTCCGTATCTTGCAAGTGGTTTGATTTCGCCAAGACAGATCTGGTATGCTGTTGTTAACGGTAAAAAGAATGGATTTTCACAAAGTGCAGAGGCTTTTTTACGTGAACTGGCTTGGAGAGAATTTTCTTACCATGTTCTCTATCACAATCCTGATATGATAAATGATAATTTGAAGAAGGAATTCAACGATTTTCCTTGGAGATGGGATAAGACAGATGATTATGTGAAATGGACAAAGGGTTTAACTGGAATTCCCATAATCGATGCTGGTATGCGTCAACTGTGGAAAATTGGTTGGATGCATAACAGAGTACGTATGATAGTGGCTTCTTGGTTAACAAAAAATCTTTTGATACATTGGAAGTTAGGTGAAGAGTGGTTTTGGGATACACTTGTAGATGCCGATATAGCTAACAATGTACAAGGGTGGCAATGGACGGCTGGATGTGGTGCCGATGCAGCACCGTATTTTAGGATATTCAATCCTGTTTTGCAATCGAAAAAGTTCGACCCAAATGGTGCGTACATCAGAAAGTGGGTACCAGAGCTTGCAAAACTTCCAGATGAATATATTCATGAACCGTGGAATGCACCAGTGTATTTACTTAAAATGATAGGTTTAGAACTTGGAAAAGATTATCCATTACCTATGGCTTCAATAGAAGAGACAAGAAAAAGGGCGTTAGAAGCTTTTGAAGAACTGAAAAAAGCAAAAAAGAAATAGAATCCCCCTGATACAGTCTGGGGGATTGTTTTTTATTAAACTTCAGATTCTTGCTTTTCTTCGGTAATCGTTGTTAATTTCCTTGGCACTTTCTTGATTATGTAGAATTCCAGTTCATCTCCTTCTTTTATGTCATCGAAATTCAAGAACTTAATTCCACATTCCTGAGGTGCGTTGACTCTGTTTACATCCTGCTGGTAATGTTTGAGCGATTCTAATTTACCTTCAAACACAAGTGCACCGTTTCTGTATATCCTTACAAAACCAGATTTTTCAACGTATCCATCGTACATCTGTACACCTGCGATATTTCCAACTTTGTGTATTTTGAATACTTTCTTTATCTCTCCAGTTCCAGTTTTTTCTTCAACTTCTTCAGGCTCAAGCATTCCTTCAAGAGCTGCTTTGAGCTCTTCGAGTAATTTGTATATGATTGTGTATGTCTTTATCTGCACACCTTCGGTTTCAGCAAGTTTTGATGCTTGGTTATCTGCTTTTACTCTAAAGCCAAGTATAACCGCTTCAGAAGCACTTGCCAACATGACATCACTTGAATTTATAGCTCCAACTGCTGCGTGAACAACGTTGATGTCAACTTCATTCGTTCTTAGTTTTGCTATCGCATTCTGGAGTGCTTGTAATGAACCAACGGTGTCAGCTTTCAAGATGAGTTTAACTTCTTTCTTTTCAGTCTCTTGCATCTTTTTGAGTATCTCTTCAAGTTTTATTTGGCGTTTCTTTCTCAATTCTCTTGCTTCTATCTCTTTTATCTTTTCGACGATTTCTATCGCTTCTTCTTTTGAGTTAACAACGTAAATGATACTGTGTGGATCTGGCAATTCTTCAAATCCAACAATCATAACCGGTGTTGACGGTTCGGCTTCTTTGATTCTCCTACCTTTGTCGTCTATCAATGCTTTAACTTTTCCGTACACTTTACCTGCTACAACGTAATCTCCGACTTTTAATACGCCATCTTTGACAACAGCATTTGCAACTGGACCGTAACCTTTATCAAGTCGTGTTTCAATCGTTACCGCTCTAACAGGGCTATCTGGTATGCATCTTATATCTTGCATTTCTGCAACTAAGAGAATCATTTCAAGAAGAGTATCGATATTGATTCCGTTCCTTGCTGAGATTGGAACAACAATTGTATCTCCACCCCAATCTTCTGGGATGAGGTTGAGCTTTGTTACCAAATCTTGCTTCGTAAGATCCACATTTGCGTTTGGCTTATCTATTTTATTGATCGCGACGATTATAGGCACATTTGCTGACTTTGCGTGGTTGTATGCTTCTATCGTTTGAGGCATCACACCATCATCTGCAGCAACAACCAAGACAACGATATCTGTTGCTTGTGCACCCCTTGCACGCATTTCGGTGAATACTTCGTGCCCTGGGGTATCTATAAATGTGATTTTTTTACCGTTAACGATAACTTGGTAAGCACCTATGCTTTGAGTAATTCCACCTTCTTCTTTTTCAGCTATACGCGTTTTCCTGATGTGGTCAAGCAAAGTTGTCTTACCATGGTCAACATGTCCCATTACAGTTACAACTGGAGGTCTGTTGACCAATTTATCTTTGTTATTTTCGTATATTTCAGTGAACTTTCTCTTCAATTCATCGAGTGGATTTTCCAGCTTAACAACTTCTTTTACGGCTGTTTCTTCCTCTTCAAATGTTAATCTAACATCGTACATCTTAGCGATTTTTTTGGCTAAGGATACAGAGATAGCCTGACCTGGGCGAAGCACTTCGCCCTTCATAAAGAAATCTTGAATTATTCTGTTTTGAGGTACCTTTATCTTTTCTGCGAATTTATCAAGCTTAAGGTCGGCCTCTGTTATATGGACTGGAGGCTTTTTGGTTTCAACCTTTTCTTTCACAGGTTCTCTTGATTTGGTGAGTGTAAGTTCTTCCTCTTCATCGAGAGTTTCCTTATATATATCAAGGAGAATGTTAACCGTCTCCTCATCGATATAGCTCATGTGACTTTTTACTTCAATACCAAGCTCCTCCAGTTCATGGAGTAATTCCTTGGTATCCATATCAAGTTGCTTAGCCAATTCGTATACCCTTAATCGTGCCAATAAATCCACCTCCTCAGTCCTTCAACTGATATTATAGCACATAATATTAACTTTGTTCAATCTGTTTAACCAATTGAAAAAAACGTTTATCTATT
>CAZOAS010000155.1:978-4479 GCA_964577745.1 uncultured Fervidobacterium sp. | reverse complement strand
TGGATGATTTAACACTTGATGAACTTGAACAGATACCAGGTGTTGGTAAGAAAAATGCCATTCGTCTCAAAAACGGGGATTTTTCAACTATCGATAAGAAAACCGAGGGATTTCTAAAAAAATATTTTTCGTTGCAATAAATTAAAAATAATCTGGTATAATTGAGCAAGAAAAAACATTTCTTGGGGGGAATCGAAATGAAAAAAAAGTTTATCATAAGCTGTCTTCTATTTATAAGTCTGGTAACGACAAATACACTTTACGCAGATCTTTACAAAGACGTTCCACCATCCCACTGGGCTTACGAAGCCGTTGAATTTCTCAGCAAACTCGGAATAGTTACAGGCTTCCCGGACGGAACTTACAGAGGAAATGAATCCACAACAAGGTTCCAAGTAGCCGTTCTAATGTACAGACTTTACTATTCTTTCGATATAAAAATAACTGAGTTAACAACCAAAGTTGAGAAACTGGAAGCAAAATTATCCAGTCAGCCTACCACAAAAACTTTACCGCAAGACCAAACCACGAGCACTACAGATAGCCAAATTAAAGCCCTTTCTTCAGAAATTAACTCTATCAAAGCTTCTATCGATGCTCTTTCAAAAGACGTAAAAAAACTTGTATCTGATACAAACAGCTTAACTACAAAAACTGACAAGCTTTCATCCGATTTAAACGAACAAAAGAAAGAATATAGCAACATGAAAGCTGTTGTTGATGATTTAAACGCAAGGTACGCATCCTTAGTAAAGAAAGTAAGTGAGATAGAAGAAAGTTACAAATCTTTTTCAGCGACAACAGCGATTCTTGAAACGAAGATTAAGTCAGTGGAAGAAAATCTTAGTAAGAATTCAAACTTGTTGAAAGACGAGATACAATCTTTGAAAAATGTTTTAGAAGACTTAAAAACGAAACAAAAGCAATTGGAAATGTCGTATCAAGAACTAATGTCTAAATCGGTGAGTGAACCAACTAAGTCATCTACTTCTGTTGTAATTGAAAAACCTTCGCTTGTAGATTATAGTGAAGACATTAAGTTGTTGAATTTAAAAATTGAAAGCCTAACAGAACAACTTAAATACATACAATTGCTTGAAGACGAATTAAAACAAATAAAGACAGAAATTCAAGAACTGAAAAATGCTATTGAGAATCTTAAAGATGTAAGTCATGTTGCTTACAAGGAAGACGATTTAGATACGATGGAAAAGAATATCAATACCATCTTCCAAACACTCGAAGCTTTAAAAATGGACATTAAAAAACTTACTTATAACAGTTACGAAACAGATGAGCCAAAAACAGAAATAGAAACAGAAACAAAGTATGAAGAGAAGGTAAAAGACTTTGAAGAAAGAATAAAGAAAGTAGAAACACTCTTACAAACACTAATTAGCAAAGATAACGACTTAGAGACCAACATTCAAGAGATAAAAGCAAAATTAAAAGATTTATCAGAACTGAAAGTTGAAAAAAACATATCTGACGGTGCAACGAGTGCTGAATTACAGACAACGTGCTTAGATATCGAAAATTTGATAAATCAAGTAAAAGATGAGATTTATTCATCGGTAGAGTTTGTAGCCGTTATGAAATCGGTATCAAAGGTGGGAGAACTTGAAGGAAAGATCGAAGCGATAAACCTAAAGCTTGCAAATTTGGAAAACATTGCAGCAAATTCCAAAGAGTTTTCTACTAAGAACGATATCGAGCAACTTAGGAAAGAATTGGAAAATATCAGAGAAATTCTTAACGAACTAAAGCTTGTTCAAATTGACGGTTCAACGAGCGATTTACTCAAAAGTATCGAAGAAAAGAACAACAAAATATCTGAGTTAGCCCAATACACTCAAACGTTGTCAAAAAGATTAGAATCAATCGATGATAAAGTAAACAAATTAATCAACGAAACATCAAGAATATCACAGGCCACAGTTCTATCCACTATGGAACTTGATATATCAGATTTAAAAAGTAGAGTTAAGAAACTTGAAGATGAAATCCAAAAAAGAGCAACAACTTCACAGTTGAATTCAGTAAATCAAAACGTTCAAAAAGTACTTTCGATAACCTTAGAGCTGGAGAAACAACTGAAAGAAATTCGTGATATTTCTCAAATAGATACATCAAAGGAATATGAAAATCTTCTCAACGATTTACAAAAAAAGCAAGATGCACTCTCTGAAAGCTTAGAACTTTTAAAAGTAGCTATCGATTCTACGAAAAAAGCTGTTGATGACTTGGAAAACAATATATCTTCGCTTTCTTTAGAAACTCAAGACTTAAAAGGTAAAATAAATATCATTAGTAGTTCCAACTTTGTTTCAAACACAGAATTCTTAAGACAAATTGACAGATTGGAGAATGAAATAAAATTGCTATCAGATAAAATGGACAATATATCTATTTCAGGTGGTTTACCAGAAGATTTATCTGAACAGCTGAACGATATTCAGAAATCATTTGAAAAAAGGTTTGATGAGCTTAATAATACTATATCGAATTTAAACAATGCGGTTAAAACAGCGACAGAGGAAAACTCAAAACTTTACAACTCTTTGGAAGAGGTCGATAAAACTGTACAAGCACTACTGTTATCCGATAAAGGAATATTGGATAAATTAATTTCTCTAAGTGATTACAATACAAAACTAACAGATAAAGTAACGAGCTTGGAAGAACAAGTAAAAAGTATCGATGATATAGGTAAGAAATTGGAGGAATTGAAAAACACAATTGAGGAATCTTTTAAAAACTTAGAGACACTTAAATCGGAAATAGCGAATTTACAAAACTCCAAGCTAAGTGAATCTATAGATGAAAAAATTCAAAATAGGCTTAGCGCGTTTGAACAAGTCAGCACGAAAAAAATGGATACAGAATATGACAGAATTCGGCAGGAAATGGAAGAAAAGTTGGAGAACATTCAAAAAGCTTTGGTTATACAAATGACATTAATCCATGCCGAAACATCTTCATCGATAAAAGATTTAGAAAACGCCGTAAATGAACTTTTTGTAACACAAGATGATAATGAGAAAATTTTAGCTATTCTCAGTGAAAAAATAGAAAATTTAAGTAAAGCCATTGAAAAACAAGAGACAAGTTTATCTGAGTTTATAAGTCTCTACAAAGATGATTTATCAACTTTTATTAATAAAATTAAAACAGTCGATGAAAAAACAAACAACTTAGAGCAAAAGATTGTTGATATAAACAAACTCATAGAAACGTACAAAGAAGAATCGGCAAGTACAACAAGCGATGTTAAAACACTCCATGAAAAAATCGAAAGCATACAACAGGAAATTGAGAACATAAACAAACTATTGTCAACGTATAAAGAAGAATCATCGTTTACAGTAAACGATGTCAAAGCACTTCAAGAAAAAACCAAAAGCTTGGAACAAGAAATTGAGAATTTAAGTAAGATAATATCAATTTACAAAGAAGAATCGGCAAGTACAACAAGCGATGTTAAAACACTCCATGAAAAAA
>CAZOAS010000155.1:0-878 GCA_964577745.1 uncultured Fervidobacterium sp. | reverse complement strand
ATTGAGAACATAAACAAACTATTGTCAACGTATAAAGAAGAATCATCGTTTACAGCAAACGATGTCAAAGCACTTCAAGAAAAAACCAAAAGCTTTGAACAAGAAATTGAGAACTTAAGCAAGCTAATATCAACATACAAAGAAGAATCCTTAGGTACATCAAATGATGTCAAAATACTTCAAGAAAAAAGCCAAAGTTTAGAACAGGAAGTTGGAAAGTTTAACGTTTTCATAACAACGTTCAATGAAGAATCATCAAACACTTTGAACAGGATTAAAATGCTTGAAGAAAAGAACAAAAATTTAGAAGATGAATTAGCAAAAACTAAACAGCAAAATGCACGGATGCAAAGTACACAGAATTTCTTAATATTACTTAGCATTGCTTCTCTTATAATAGCTCTGATCGCTATATTCAAATAACTCAATCTATCGGAGTTGATAGCTTTTGTTTTATTCATTTCTTATTATGAACTTTCGAAATAAGTTTATGTTAGTTCTTAACTTGATTTTACCTATAGTATTTATGCTATTATTTGGATCTGTCTTCGGAACACAAGGAAGTGGTCCAAAGGTACTTTACTATTCGGACAGGGAATTATACATAGACAACAAATCATGGACGAAGATAGATAAAGAACCTGCAAGCCTTGAAGAAATAAAAAATATGAAATCGGACATCTTGATTGTAGCTAAGAATGGTAAAATAGATGTTTACTATCTTACAACTATTTCACAGTCAAATCCCGAGATTATAGAAATTCTCGGCTCTAAAACCCCGCATTTTAATGCACGGATACAGAGCCGTTTTGTTAATTAAACACTGTGTGGTATAATTCTTTTAGTACATCTCAAAGTGTGGTGATGCGTTTGAAACA
>CAZOAS010000154.1:0-4510 GCA_964577745.1 uncultured Fervidobacterium sp. | reverse complement strand
AATGGTTCACCCATACCCATGTAAACGATATTTCCTATATTCACACGTCTATGTGATTCCATAGCTATTATTTGGGAAACAATTTCACCAGCACTCAAGTTTCTTACAAAACCACTCTGACCTGTTGCACAAAACACACACTTTGCTGGACAACCAACCTGTGTTGATATACACGCTGTTACTCTATCTGGATGGAACAGTAAAACGGATTCTATGGTGTTTCCATCTTCAAGTTTCCAAAGAAATTTCGTTGTTTTGTCTATAGCCGATATTTGCATATCCAAAAGTTCTGGTATGTAAATATAAAACCTCTCCGAAAGTAAACTCCTATTTTCTTTGGAAAGATTCGTCATAGCTTCAAAATCGAAAACTTTCTTTTTGTAAATCCAGTCCCAAACTTGATCAACTCTAAACTTCTCGAGTCCAAGTTTTCCAAATTCTTCAACTAATTCTTCGTAATTAAAATCAAGTAGATTCTTCCTCACACAAACCACCTCACAAAGTTTATATCATATCGTGTCATCTAACATAGAAAGAACAGCATCCGTTGTACTTGTAATTTTTATTAACTGGTTTCACTATGAAATTAGCGTATTTCGCCACAATTTCTTGAAGATGTTTTCTGTATTCTCCTTTTGGTTGCATACATCCAAGAACAATATCTTTGAAATACTTATTTGCATATTTGAAAACTTCACCAACTTCTTCTATTGACGGTGCCTCACAGTTTTCAAATTTAGTTCCTTTTGTCGGAATAAAAACATTTAAAACTATCGACTCAAAGTGCTCAGATAATATTTCTATTGCTTTATACTCATGTGTTATTTTACCACACAAAACGCCTACGGTAATGTGTGGAACTTTTTTAACTTTTAAAGGTTTCACCGAATTCAATATTTCTTCTGGTTCACGTTCAATTTCATAAATTTCCTTGAGTACGTTCTTATCAGCGAAAAAGTCGAAACTAACCACATCGGCAACTACTTCAATTTCATGCGGAGGATTTTTCGGAAATCCGATATGAAAGTTGTACTTTAAATTGTATCTCTCTTTCAGTGCTTTCAACTTATCAATATAAGGCTTGAACGGAATCTCTCCGTTCGGCAACATTCCTCCGCTTATGAGAAATGAATTATACCTGTCAACATATTTCTCAATATCGTCTATGTGAACCATATGTTCAAGGTAACGTCCATTACAATGAGCACAATTTAACGGGCAAGATTTTGTGACACTTACAGAAAGAGTACTTCCTGGAAAAATGCCTGTTGGCTCGCTAAAATTCACTTATTCATCCTCCAGTTAATTGAGAATGTCGTTACACGTTCTTTCTCATCAAGTTGCATCCAACCATCCAAGTCAAGTTCAATTAACTTATCAAGAGCACCTTCGTACTCGGCCTTCGTAATCTTTCTACCTATCAATTCGTCGTTTTTCGCATAAAAATGTGGAATATACTGAGACATAAGTGCAACTGGTATATTTTTATCGACACTTGCGATAAATTCAAGCGCTTTCTCATGACCACTGACATTGTTTGGTAACACAAGAATACGAATAATAAGCCCTTTCATTGTACTTTCGTTAAAAGGGCCAACTTGGTTGTACATCTCAACTATCGCCTTTTGAGTAACAGTCCAGTAGTCGGGCACTTTCGAATATTTCATCCCATACGCATCATCTGTGTACCTTATATCGGCAAGGTATATATCAACGTACCCATTTAGCTCTTTCAAAATTTCCACACGTTCGTAACTTGAGGTATTGTAAACAACAGGCAAATTAAATCCATCTTTTCGTGCTATATCGATCGCTTTTATGATCCACGGTAAATGTGGTGTTGGTGTTACCAAATCGAGAGTCTTCGCACCGGCTTTTTGAACTTGTAAAAACGCATAAGCAAGTTCTTCGACACTCAGTTCAAATCCAACGCCTTTTTGTGAAAAACCCATATTTTGACAATATACACATTTCATTTGACAACCAGAGAAAAACACCGCACCGGCACCCGTTTCACCTGAGAGTGGTGGCTCTTCTCCTTTATGTAATACAATATTCGAAACCTTTGGTAAATACCCAACACCGCATACACCAACTGTTGTTTTTCTATCAACACCGCACATCCTTGGACAAAGATTACAACTGTTCAGTACATCAACATCTATAGCCATGGATGAACCTCCCGGTACGTAAAGTCAAAAGTTACGGGTTACGAGTTGCGGGTACGTGTCAAGACAATTGTTCGTATTTTTCTATTTCTCGCAACTCGAAACTCGAAACTCGTAACATTTCAACATTATTATACCATCCTTTCCGATTCTTTTAGTTTACCTGTTGTGTACATTCTTTTTCAGATTGCTAAAGATACGAAATATATTTGTCCAAAATCGATGTTGTGGTATAATCATAATTAGTCATGCGAAGAATCCAAAAATTCATATGGGGGTGTATTACAATGGCAGTCTCTTCGAATTTAACAGAACTTGTTCAGAAACTTACGATGGCAAAGAGTCCAAGTGGTAGGGAATCGGAAATCACCAACGTAATTATCGAGGAAGTTAAAGATTTCATAGATGGATACAAGATTGATAAACTTGGGAATCTCATCGTATGGAAAAATGGAACGAGTGGTAAGAAAGTACTTTTAGATGCTCATATGGATGAAATCGGTGTTGTTGTGACGAATATAGATGACCGTGGTTTTTTGAAAATCGATAGAGTGGGGGGTGTATCTCCTTACACGATATACCAAAACCGACTTAGATTTGGTGATATAGTTGGAATAGTTGGTATTGAAGGCGAAAGTGCCGAGGAACTTCAAACAAATATTCAAAAATTATCTTTTGAAAAATTATTCGTGGACATTGGGGCACAATCAAAACAAGAGGCTGAAAAGTTGTGCCCTATAGGAACATTCGGAACATTCGATAGTTACTTCCACAAACAAGGAGATTACATGATAAGTAAATCGATGGACGATAGAATTGGTTGTGCTGTTATTATCGAAGTATTTAAGAGAATCAAAGATCCTAAGAACACGATATACGGTGTATTTGCTGTACAAGAAGAAGTTGGTTTGATAGGCGCACACGTTGCAGGTTACGACATAAATCCTGATGTTGCAATAGCACTCGATGTAACAGGTGTTGGTGACACACCGAAAGGTTTAAAGAGAGTACCTATGGCTCTTGGGAAAGGTGCATGTATCAAAGTCAAAGATATGGCATCTATAAGTAATAGATACATCGTTGATAAATTGAAAACATTGGCTGAAAAATACAACATCCCGCATCAGATGGAAGTATTGATATTCGGTGGAACAGATGCCGCTGGATACCAAGCAACGAAATCTGGCATCCCAAGCGCAACGATATCCATACCAACAAGGTACATTCACACACCAAGCGAAATGGTATACGAACCTGACGTAGAAGCAACGATACAGCTTACACTGAAATACTGTGAAGAGGGGCTTGAATAAGGGTGAAGAGAAGAACACCTATTGGTTCAAGAAAATGGCGTGAAGTTAGTGATTTTGACTTAAAGGTGTTGTCAAGTATCATAATAATCCTCAGCTTAGCAACGGTAACACTCGTTATCTACGCTTTTTATTTGAAAATCCAAAAATCTCAAGTTGATGTTGTAATACGTGAGATAACACCTGAACAAAGTACAGTAGTACAAAAAACTATGAAAAGTGCTACTGAGACAGTTATAATCATGCAACAAACGGAAGAAAAAATTCCGACAGAACCTATTGAAAGTACACCTGAGACTCAAAAAACTTTGCAAGAATCTCACGAAATAAAACCTAAAACTCCTGAAAGTACTTTAAGTTCAGAAACAGATTCAGCTAAACCATTGTTATTAACTCAAACTGAAAAAACACAGAATGTTCAAAACGAACCAACAACTACTCAAATAGAGCAAACTAAACCAGAAAACCTTAAGGAAGAATCTAAAGAAGAACCTAAGGAAGAGCCTAAAAAAGAAGAAAATAAGTATCTTAAAGAACTTACAAAATTCGACTACAACCTCTTAGTTTCAAGAATGGCTGAAAATCTTCCTCCAAGTGCAAAAAGTTCTATTTACTTATACACCGTTGACGGAGAGAACGCTTTGAAGATTGCTAAATCGACTCAAAATTACATCATCGATCAAATAGGTGGTGGCAAGTATTTAGTTTTAACACTATCCAACGTTACACCGGAACTCAACCCATCAGGAAGTGTTTACACAGTTATGACAGAACCAGTTAAAGAATCAAAAGAAGCATTTAAGTCCGTAGTAAATTTCAGAACATTGGGAATAAGTTCTTTCAGTATATCAACATCAAATGGATATGTTATATGCTTAGGTCTATTTACCTCTGAGTCAAAAGCAAAGAATTTCTACTACTCCCAAGACTGGGTTGAGCTAACGAAGTACGGACATACAAAAGGAGCAAAAGTTGCAAAGATTGGAAATTGACCTACTCCCCGCATTGAAATGCGAGGATTCTTCGTGCGGT
>CAZOAS010000153.1:0-4539 GCA_964577745.1 uncultured Fervidobacterium sp. | reverse complement strand
TCTGTATCCGTGCATTAAAATGCGGGGTTTTAGAGCCGAGAATTTCTATAAAGCTTGTTCATCGATGACGGGACCACGTGCCGTATTGATAACGATGGCGTTCGGTTTCATTTTCGATATTCTCTCTTTGTTCAAGAGATGGTATGTTTCGTTGGTTAAAGGTGTATGAACTGATATATAATCCGATATCTGGACAAGTTCATCGATAGTTACATACCTTGCGTTGTATTCTTTCTCGATTTCTTCAGGTAATCTATTCCTATTGTAGTAGATAATTCTCATACCAAAGCCAAGAGCCCTTCTGGCAAGTGCTTGACCTATCCTACCCATACCGATTATACCGAGAGTCTTACCGTACAAATCGTATCCAAGAAATAACTTTGGTTTCCAGCCTACGAACTTTCCTTCCCTTACGAACTTATCTGCTTCAACTATCTTCCTTGAAACTGATAAAATCAATGCAAATGCTATATCAGCCGTCGCTTCTGTCAGAACACCCGGAGTATGCGTAACGTATATTCCCTTCTTAATTGCTGCTTGAACATCTATGTTGTTGTATCCAACGGCGTAATTTGCTATGATTTTTGTTTTAGTAAGAGAATTAATGAACTCCTCATCGATTGGGTCTCTGAGCTGAGATATTATAGCGTCGGCATCTTTACATTTATCCATCATCTCTTGTTTGCTTAAAAACTCTTCTCCCTCGTACACTTCAACATCAAATTTTTCCCTAAGCATCGAAATACCTTTCTCGGGGATAGCGTACGACACAAAGACCTTCATTTACTCACCCCACCATTTTACTTCTTTACCTTCGATGAAGACCTTTTCAACTCTTGCCTGTGGCATGAATGGGTCATCACTCCAGATTACTATATCAGCATCTTTTCCTACTTCGATAGAACCAACCTTGTCGTCTATACCAAGAATCTTAGCAGGATTAATCGTTAACATTCTTAATATATCCTCTTTTTTAGCTCCGTATTTCATAGCGAGTGCTGCATGCATATTTGCAAATTCCAAATGTGTAACAGGATGGTCAACCATAATAGCACACAGTACTCCTTTTTCGTTCAAAATTCTAACGTTTTCGTACGTTAAATCTTTTGTCTCTATCTTAGTTCTAAAACCAAATGGACCAACGACAACGGGCACGTTATTTTCCTTCAAATAATCAGCTATCTTGTAGGCTTCTGTACCATGTTCTATGACGAGTTTGAAATTAAATTCTTTTGCTATTCTTATAGCCGTAGCTATATCTTGAGCTCTGTGAGCATGAACTCTTGCTGGTATCACACCTTTCAAAACAAGTTCACCAATTTCTAATTTCGGATCTCTATCAAGGAAAACACCATCTTTTTCTATCGCTCTTCTCTTTTTCTCCATGTAATCTTGGACCTTCATAAAGTAATTTCTCATTACTGCAGCTATACCAAGTCTGGTAGAAGGTGTCTTTTTCATATCTCCGTAAACTCTTTTTGGATTCTCACCAGTTGCCATTTTCAATCCAGCCGGTGATTTGACTATACAGTAATCGACGATATTTGACTTAAACTTTACAATCGCACCTTGACCACCTATCACATTTGCACTGCCAGGAACTATCATAACTGTTGTGAATCCACCGTTTAAAGCATGTTTGATTGCAGCATCGTATGGATTAAACGCATCTATAGCACGCACATCTGGTGTAACAGGATCTGTCATTTCGTTGCCATCTTGCATAAAACCTATACCTTCTTCGTAAAGTCCTATATGAGAATGTGCGTCTATGAATCCTGGTAAGACATATTTACCTGTTGCATCGATAACCTCATCCGCTTTCACTTTGATGTTTTTACCAACCTTTGAAATCTTTCCATCTTCCAATAGTACATCTCCAACAAAGGTCTCGCTTGTAACAGAAACAACAGTACCACCTTTGATAAGAACTTTCGACATCTCTTTCACCCCTTATGATATTAAGTATAGTACGCCACTTTATATTATATCACAAAAGCGGTGATAGTAAGCAAGGCGAACAATCAAAATAGTAAGTTTAAGAAAAAAGGCGGTCATTAGACCGCCAAAACTTTGCTATTGGTAAAAGAGAGAATCTCCTCATTTTTTACTTTGTTTTTGCAACCTCATTCTTTATCTCCATCATTCTTTGCACCAATTCGTCTCTCAACTTTCTCACTTCATTCAATACCTGACTTGCACGTTCAAAATTTCCTTCTTTTAAAAGTTCATTAATTTGTCTACCAAGTTTATGTATGTTCATATGTGGTTCATCCAAGCTCTTCCATTTTTCAGCTACGTGCTCTGGAGGACGTACAAAGTGGTAAATAGAACCGAACCTACAAAAAGCACCATCAAGTACAACGCGCAACACTCTTTCCTTATGAGCTATAGCCTCTTCCACAGCTTTGACCCATGAATTATGCGCAGCTATGGCTGAATCTATGATTTTTTCTATTTCATGCGCATCGTATATACTTACCTCAGATGAAATAGATTTTGCTAAGTTTTTAAATAACACCGCTACTTCGTTCAATATACCAGTTATTTCTTTGAATTCATTGATTATATTTTCGGAATTTCTTCTACTGTCTTCCATAACAGTTCCCATCTCACTTGCTTGTTTACTTATATTTGACATAGCCGCTGAGATTTCCTCAACAGAAGCACTCTGTTCTTGTGTGATAGCTGCAAGGTTTGAGGCATCGCTATCCAATTTTGCCATCTCTTCGAGAATATCTTGGAGTTTTTGACTCACACCGTTTGCTGCTTCTTCTATACCTCTAATTTTCTTATCAAAATCTTCAATCCTTTCACTTATACTTCCAACGCCATCTCTTAACTCAGTCAAAATTTTACCGATTTGAGTTGCGGAGATGCGTGTACTTTCTGCAAGCTTTCGTATCTCATCAGCAACAACAGCAAATCCACGTCCCGCTTCACCTGCTCGTGCCGCTTCAATAGCAGCGTTCAACGCTAAAAGATTAGTTTGGTCTGCTATATCCGTTATTGTCTTCAAGATATCACCTATTTTTGCCGACTTTTCCTTAAGTTCGTTTGTATAATTAACAACTACTTCCGACTCTTCCAAAGCTATTTTCACCGACTGTTTTACAGTATCGATAGCATCGTTGCTCGATTTTACATCATTTGTAACTGTATCAACAGCCGCTGAGACGTTCTGAGCAGTATTGGTTATATTTGCTGTTGCAGAAGCTATTTCTTCGATAGTTGCTGTAACCTCTTGAACAGACGACGAAGTTGTTTCAACCATATCCACACCAGATTCAAAAGCAGTTACAAAGTGGTTTAATATTGCAGTTAATTCATTAAATTTCGAAATCAATCCACCGATGAGCACAGTTGCTTCTTGATCCGCAATAACAAAGTCGTTTATTGAAGACCTTATAGCTTCCAATAGATTTGAAACGTTTGCCTTGATTATTTCAATTTCATTCTTACTTTTAACATCACCAAACTTTACCGTTAAATCCTTACTTTTTTCAAGTTCATTGATACTTCGCTTAAAGTTATGAATGTTCTTTACTATCAAATATCCGAAGAACAAAGAAGTACCAATTGTTAAAAGAGCAAAAAACATTCCAACTAATATCATGAAAGTAATTGAGCGATTTGTCCCCTTAAGAGTTTCAGATTGGTCAATTCTTTGGAGAAAAGATGCGAAGACTTTGCCATCGATAGTCTTAAGAGGGTAGGCGATGTAAAAATATCTTTGGTCTTGAAACACTTCTGACTCTCCAGAAAGAAGCTTGTTTATATCGTATTTACTCGAGAAATCTTGAAGTTCACTTGGGCGAATAACAACTTCTGATTTGTTGCCTTTATCATCTATTAGTTGTTTTAAAATAGTTTCCCCGAAGAAAGATTTCAAAAATCGCTCATTTATAACGTAAGCTACCTCAACAGTTCCCAAGAAATCTCCCTCGTAATTCACGGGAGTAATGTACCTAATTGCTGGTCCGCTTTTACCAGGTTGATAGGAAAACAGCGGGGTTTTGGTAGCTAATACTTTTTTTACATCAGACCTATAATCGAGACTATCACCATATTTCTCTTTGTCGTTTGACCTGAGGAAAGACTTCAAATCTGGTGTGTGAAAATGAATAAGTTCAATTTCGTACTGCTTAGAAAACTTCTCATGAATTGGAAGTATCAACTCGTAGAGTTTTTCTCTGTCGCGTTCTTGAAAAGCTCTTAGAACATCATCTTTTGAAAGAAGCATTTCCATTGCCAACTGTAGTCGTGGTTCAAGAGCATTTAACTGCTGTTGAAAATTACTCAACAACTGACTTTCTAAATTATGTTGCCAGAGGTGGTTCACATTTGCAATACTAAGAAATCCTTGGAAGAGTATAACAAACACCGCAACTGCCACAAGGATTGGTAACAAAACTAAACTTAGAAATCTGATACTCATTAAATTCCCCCTTTCGAAGGTAGTAAAAAGCTATTTCCAAACATCACTTTGACCTACTCCCCGCATTGAAATGCGAGGATTCTTCGTGCGGTATGTTAGCT
>CAZOAS010000152.1:0-4557 GCA_964577745.1 uncultured Fervidobacterium sp. | reverse complement strand
TGGTACAGCAACTTTCACTTTCTGACCATTTATCTTTATGTAACCAACTATATTCAGTGGTTCAGCAATGGTAATGTCATCGATGAGTACGGAATCTTGTCCTTCAGCAAACAAAGAATCTTTTTGATAGACAAATCTTATTTTGTGTTTACCAGCTTTTAATTCAGCTTGTTTCACTTGCCATGGCTTTTGTCCTGAATCTCTTATGAATTGTTGATCATCAATGTATACAATGAATGGATCAAAGTAATATTCCGTACTTACAAGATATTTGAATGAAAGTACTGCATCTTTTGTTAATTCAACTTCAAAACTGAATTCCGATGATTGACTGTCTTTGAGGTCTTGTCCAGATGCATCACCGAGTGCAAGGACTTTTGTTGACGTGTTGCCTGTTGCCCAACTTGGTGTATTAATTATTGCTGGCGGTACGTTACCCAACAATTGTGCTTTTGGTAAATCGATCTTATCATCTTCAAAGTCTTCAGAAACTATTGTAATCGGAGTTGCTTGACCTGTAAATTGATAAGAAACCACAAATAATGGCCAATCTTTTTCATCGCGTTTTGACATATCAAGATCAAGTTCCACTGGTTTTGCATCATTCGTCGTTGCTGTTGCAACTATTTCGAAGTCTGATATATTTCTGTTAAGTCTCCAAATATTGTAAACTATCTCACCTTCCCATATGTCTTTACCTGGTTCATGTGTTGGTTGGAGATAAAATCCGAAATTCTTAGATTTTAACTTAACAGAGACAGTTTTGTTTGGTTCGGACTCTGTTAAAGTAACGGTAGTTGCTTCAGCAACTTGTTCCTCTATTCTGAATATTGGTACGTCCATGCTCAGAAAGTCTGGACCACCTACAAAAACATCGTATTCACCAAGTTCGATACCATAGAATTTCGCAACCGCGCCTACATCTTCAAGTACAAAGGCACTGGAAGTTGGTATGTAAGCTTTTTCTTTGTATGTTCTACCTGTGGATTTGTTCTTTATTGTTACGTAAACGTCAGCGATGTTTACTCCGTCTCTGTCTGTTGCATATACAAAGAGTGTACCAACTTTTTCTTTGGACGGATCTAACGCAATAGACGCTTTTGCATTGATTCTTCCAAAACCTGCTGCTGTGTCAAATCCCGCACTTTCAATATCTTTTGCACCTTTTTCGATAATTTTCTTGATTTGAAGAGCGGAAGCATCTGGGTATTTTTGCCTTAACAACGCTGCCAATCCTGCTACATGTGGTCCTGCCATTGATGTACCTGACCAGTAAGCGTACGGATCATTAGCGGTTGCAAAATAACCGGGTTTGTTTTGTGCCATAGGTGCAAGTACGTAATCACCAGGTGCGGCAACGGAGACATACTCTCCTCTATTTGAAAAGTCTGTTACCTTATCACGTACGTTACTTGCGGCAACTCCGATAACACCGGTGTAACCGGATGGATAGTGCCACGATTGATCAGTGTGATCATTACCAGCGGATGCAACGACGACAACGTCATTTTCCAGTGCGTAATCAAATGCATCTTTCAACAAGTTCGAATAACCACCGCCACCCCAACTGTTGGACAACACGTGCGCACCTCTATTTACAGCGAGAACTATACCTTTTGCGACCGGAAATTCACCTATGTATCCTGGTGTGAAAATTCTTACAGAAATTATCTTAGCATTTGGCGCAACACCAATGACTTTTCCTCCACCTTTTTTCGCTGCTATGATTCCTGCACAGTGCGTACCGTGACCATATGTGTCTGTATTAATGTTGGGATTGGTATCTTTTACCCATTCAGATCCTGTCCATATCCATTGTTCTGTTACTTGACCTTGCAAATCTGGATGTGTTGCGTCAATACCAGTATCAAGGACAGCAACAATAATGTCAGTACCACTTGCTTCTTCCCAGATATCTGGAGCCCCAATTAAATTGAGACCGTACTGGAATTTTCTGTAAGCATCTTCCTCTTCTTCACCGGCAAGTACCTTTACTGAGTCTTTAATCGATTGCATAGCTACTTTTTGATCTGGAATTTTCACCGGTAGTTCTCTGTCAATATAGTTTGGTTCAATGTATCTTATTCCGTCGATCTTCTTACCTTTCAAAATTTCATACGCATCTTCAACGTTTATTGGTCCTAAATCGATTTGAACAACTTTCAATTCTGGGATTTCATCAACAACCTTGGCGTACTTCAATACTTTTAAAAGTTTTTCAACGTCACTTCTGTTTTCATAACCAACATTCAATTTTCTTGGTTCAAATTTCCTATTTTTGAGTTCACCAAGCCAACTGTCGGCTTTAGCTTGATTATCATAGGTTATATTTTGAACTTCCTTGCTTAATTCATCAGTCTGAGGTTTCGATGGTTCATTTTTCACTTTCGATGGCGTACATGCTGTTACTATTAAAAGGAACGTTATTAACAGAGCGGTTACGATGAAAAATTTATTTTTCAACATAAACATTACCCCCTTTCAGTTCAATATTTTCATCACTCATTTCCCGTTGTAAATTGACCATGGAGATCAGCTTCAACACCGATAGGATCTATTCCATATCCCATATCTATCGCAATTGAATACGCAACACTATCGTAATCGTAAACTTCAGCGTATGCTAAATCAACACCCCAGTTGTACGTTTTTCCAGCTTCAAGCTTTTCCGAAGGATAATAGTAAACTGAATCTATCAGAATTACCCATTTTAAATCTTCATATTCTGGAGAACCTTCTGAACCTTTGAATGTAACACTAATAGGTTCGGGCTTTTCGGAAGAAAAGTTATAGACTAACAATTGATTATCTTTCTCCATTACTGGTACAATTTGATTTTCTGATTGAACCAAATCATAAATCCACAGTGCGTAATTGTAGGTTACAGTTGCGTCTTCTGATGTTGTTAGCGCTTTTGTTGGTTTCCAAGAGAATGTTGGTTGTCTTGAAACATTTGTGGCTTTGTGTGCTGGACTTAGGAGTTCAACGTTGAAGTTGTCGAGTGGTTCAACTGAGCCAAGCATAACAAGTTCACTCTCTTTGTCCCCGTAATACGAAGAAACTGCGTACCATACCTTTTTATTCGGTGCGAGCTCTGCTGACCAATCCACAAATCTATAACTGTGAGCATAGCCAATCTTTGTGAAGTGTTTTCCGTCGAAAGATCTGTAAATGTAATATCCATCCGGTTGTTGTATACCAGGACCTACTAATCCTACAGCTTCGGCGATATCGTAACTTATCCAATTTACTTCTATCCAAAGATTTGAACCTTTTGGAGCTGATTCCAGACCTCTTTTAACTCTGGTTTTTGGTTCGAATTCAGGAATGTTCAAAGAAGCTTTTTGTGTTGATTTACTGGCAAGTGTTTCTGCGAATTTGCCTGCTCCGGACTTTGAATAAAATTGAACTGCTCCATTGCGCGTGTATGATATCATATTGACAAAACCGAATTTAGAAGCTGGAATTGGTACAAAGAGCGGTTTCTCAGCTTCTTTAACTTCTCTTGTTATGTTTATCGTTTGAAGATATTCAACTCTGACGTTGTTTTGGTCATAGTAAACAAAGCTCAGATAATTCTCTCCAACCGGTTTGCCGGCAATTGGAATAGTCACTGTTGCTTCTTTTGTTGCTCCGATGTTTATCCTGTTACCGTAATTTAGTAAATTTCCACCACCACCAGCTATATCGGAAATTGCAAAATACATCATGACAGGATGGTTCTCACCTGTAATTTTCACATTTACCTTGAAGTCGTCTTTTATATCGTTCAAATCAAGGTCTTTATCATCTTTTGTGTAAAATTTAAATTCCGCAGTTGGAAAAACTTGTTTTGAAGGATCAGGTTCAAGGTTAGCATATTGAATAGGAACGGTTTTTTCAAAACCTACGTGGTATTTTTTCATGAAGCCTATAATCTTGCATTTTGCATAACCAGCTGGTGGAATGATCTCAACGTCGAATTTTTCAGGCAAAACACTTGGATCGAATTTTGCCTTTCCTTCATCGTTCGTCTTTACTGTGATAGGATCACCTGATGCTGGCAAGATTTTAACATCGACATCTTTTACTGCTTCTCCTGTACGTCCGAGGCTAACGTTAAAGACCAATGCTTTCACCGTTTTAAATGTCCAAACTGGACTTTCCATAAGCAAGTTGTTAGATTTTGCTACAACCTTCCAGTAATAAACGGTGTCGTCTTTTAACGAAGTTGTTAGAGTGTAACTTTTAGCTTTTAAATCCTTGGCTACAAGATCCAATTTGTCAGGTTTTTCACCAAGGTACACGTCGTAAACCGCTGGATACTTTTCGTTTGCGTTAAACTCCCACTTGAGTTCTGGGTTCAGACCAACAAGGTTTTGACCATCGCTTGGTGAAACAACGCTTGGCTTGTCTGGTAACGTAACAGGTTCTGGTATACAGCCTGTCAAAACATAGAGAAGCGTCAAAATACTAACTACGATCCAAACATACCTTTTCATACTACCACCCTCCTTGGAAAAGTGTAGACTGTTCTACGAAATTATGAAAATCATCCGAATTTGTTGTATAATTCTT
>CAZOAS010000151.1:0-4595 GCA_964577745.1 uncultured Fervidobacterium sp. | reverse complement strand
AAACAGCTGATGGAAAACCACAACTCATAGGTGTTACATCGAATGTGCCTATTAACCTTGTCAGGATTCAGATAAACGATATTGCTTAAAATGAAGATTCCAAACTGGCAATTCCGTGTCCTCCAGTCCAGCGATAGGACCGGATGGTACCGTGTACGTGGGAAGCTATGACGGTTATCTTTATACATTCCAAACACTCAATTTTGGTCTTTCCGATAGTTCTTGGCGGAAATTCAGAAGCATCATCTGCAACACAGGTCGTTACGGTGAGAACTAACTTGAAATAGACTGATAGCGACTTTAAACCAGTATTTTACTCCATAAACTAACAATACCAAAAAACAGGAAGAGCTTAGCCTCCTTCTTGTTTTTAATTCTAAACTTATTGTACCGGGTTGCGGGTGATTGTAACTAGTTGTGGGGAAGGAACATAGTCAGTTCCGAGTGTCGGAGTGAGTGTGTTTTCGTCGAAATCCGAAGTACGAAATTGGAACTTTTCATATATTATCTTCCCCGTTTTGCTTGAGATATTTACTCTGGGTACATTTTCTTTAATTCAATCACATAAACCAGGGCGTTCTACTTAACGACAACGTCCATTTTCACGTATCTTGATAGAAATTACGGAGTATATTTAAAGGTAAGAAATACCCAGATGCAAGTATAACAGATAACACTTAGAATAATAGAGCTTCTCAAAAAGAACAGGATTTAGATTGCCCAGAAAAAGCAGATGCTCACATTTCCGGTTTTAACTGCATCTTTGCTTTGCAGAGATGGCAAGTTCGTGATGAAGGTAGCGCAAAGCTTATAAACAACATAAATCCAAAATGGTAAGACACGAATTGGTGCATTTCCGATAATATCGATGTAGTTGTTTCGTGCGATAGGTTGACAAGTTCGCCAAAAGAACTAAAATTCAAAATGGGACCAGATAAATTATTGGGCATACCAAATTTAATCGGTGGTGCGGTTACCACTAGCAACCAGCGTCGATAAGATACAAAGAATAACGTAATCAGGTATGTACGACAAGAAAGTATCAGGTGGTGCGATATTGCACGCAAATATGGATAAACCGTTCAGAAGTGTTGAAAAATCGTGGAATATGGTCAATTTTGTGGCACACGTGGGTATGGTTTATTTTCCATTCAACAACAAAATAAGCTTATGCGAAGAGGGACACTCATTTTACGGAGAAAAACGTGCAACGTGTGGCAAATTTAAGGTTGGCAGAATACATAAGAATAGTCGAATATCTTGTCTTTGTGAAATCGTTCCGCAAGACAGGATAAAAAGAAGAATATCCAAAAAGGGGTTTTACTGACTAACTTGGAAGCGTAAGCTGGGATCGTATGAGTTACTTTTTGCTGGCTGTATCAAGTAAGGAAAATCTCGAAATTTGTTTGAAATACAACATGGCAGGTTTACCGGGAAGTCAGAACGGTCTGTGGACCTTTTTAGAGATAAATGAAGGGGATTACGTATCGTTTCTATACGGCGCAAAGATAATCAATTTATACAAAGTCGCTTCGAAAAAAGCTTACAGAGAGCTTTCAGCACCTTGGAGACCAATAAAATTTAGATCAGGAAAAGTTTACGCATTTCCATATAGGTTATTTTTGTCTCAAATTAGGATATTCAACGAATCGATTGTAAGACCAGAATTCCTATATGTTGCGGAGGATTTATTGTTAAGGGGTGGATACAGAAAGACACATTTTCAAGCTGATCAAATGACATTACACTTTGTTTCAACACTGGGTGAGCTTGCTATCGATTATGCTTCTGAGAAGTTTCACTGTCCCGAAGAGTTAGAGTATATTCCAAAGATATCTTTCAGCAAAAGGAACGATTCAGAAATAACTCCATTTAACGAATTGATTTTGCAAGTTCTTATCAAAAGGAAGATTGATGAGGTGATTGATAAAATAATTCATTACTTTGGCATTGAAGGAACTAAGGGTGAATATGAAATACTCAGCGAAAAAGCCACAGAACAAGGTTTTTTAGATTTAATCATCAAGCCTAAGTATCCATTAGAAAAGAATAGTCAAATAATTGTTGAAGTTAAGAAAGAGAGTGGGACAAAAAATACCATAGAACAACTTATCAGATATCTCAGCAAAAATGAAAGCTATAAGGGGGGTATAATTGTTGCAAAAGCACTTGACGAAAACTTCAGGAAGTTGCGAAGAAAATTGGTAAAAAGATTTTACCGATGAAATATAATCTAAGCGTAAATGTTCACGAAGTATATACTTTTGATGACTTGTGTACGAGTTTAAGTATTGAAACGATGGAAGAGTAAGACATCATATCACCACCAAATCTCTGTTTGTAGCTTGATACACTTCTTTAGCTTATCTTCCAATAATAGCGTAAATGTCAAAAGAAAGAGATATATCTATACGTAAACAAACAGGAGAGAAATCACGATTAAGTTTTTTCAAAACTATAGAAGAGAACACAAAGTGTTAAATGTGGCACCTAACAGTAATGAGCAACAAATTAACCATATTGGTGGGGACTAATATAATAATTTGCAATACGAAATATACGTTGGGAAAAGGCTACAACACCTGTTGGAAAACTTAATACAACACTAAATGGACTCAGGTCTGCGCCGATTTTAGAAGTGGAAACGTTATTAAAAACGTTTAAGGCAGATTCTTATACTATCCCTAATAAGATTGGGAACTCGATGTGGAGAGTACAGAAAACTTGCTAACAGGTGGTGAGAAGGATTATTTGCTTTTGTTTACGTGGTGAAGATATAACATATTTTCTAAATAGTTTTGTTCCAAGTGCCTTGCTATCTTTGAGTTGTCTCTAAGATTTTCTCCTTCCTTTTCCTTCTTGAATGGCTCTTTGCTAACATTAAATCGTTTTCTCCGCAAATTCCAGTCTTATCCACTCCTATTTTCCCCTTTTACATCTCACCGCCTTAGACACAATCCTTAACATTGAAATGAATGTTAATCCAAACGCTGAATGTAACTTTCATGAGTATGCCGTAAATTTTTGGGGTTAACACGTCTATCATGGCCCAGTTGTATTTTAGTAGGCATTTTTTCACATATTTCCAAGCTTTGGAAGCACAGTAAATTTCGTATCTGGAAACTTTTAGTGTGTTAAGTTTAATAGCATACATCTTCATCAAGGAATATTGAAGATGTTTCATTAAGCGACCGAGCGGTCCCTACATCTTGGCGATACCCCCTCCGGAAATGTTTAACTTGAAAACTCAGCACTATCGAGTTTCCTAAGGCCAACAAGGAAGCTGTTTTTAAACAAGAAATACAGTTGAGATTATGAATAGCTCAGTTGGAAAAATTTAGAATATCGTAGGTGGAATTTTTCAGCAGCATTGAAAAGGATTGCTCCAAAGATATGGCTACCCAAACGTAATTAGACAACATGATGTACGAACTAAGCAAGTGAAAAAATGAATACACATACTTATCAAAGAAACGAGACTAAAATAATCCAGCATTTTACCTAATCAGTTAGTTGTTTTCTTTTCATGAAGAAAAAATCCTTGCGCAAGTCTTAAAGTATTATTTTATTGTTTGCTTTACGAAGTAAAATGTTAGCGAGAGTTTGTCCCACCTTTTTGAATTACGCAAGTTTATTAAAACAAGACGCATCACGAGTATGGGAGATTTATCAAGAGCTTGACCCCTCAATATCTCAAGGAAGCACAACTGCAACCAAAAATGCCGAAAATGAAAAGCCTTTTGGGACGGAAAAAGAAAAAAGCTCGGCATATTTTGCGCCGAGCTTTTTCTGGTAGCGGGGGTGGGATTTGAACCCACGACCTTTGGGTTATGAGCCCAACGAGCTGCCAGACTGCTCTACCCCGCGTCGTATAATCTATTTTGTGGACTATTTCCCATTACCTTTTCCTTGGTGCCGGGGATCGGAGTCGAACCGACACGGGGATTTAATCCCCAGCGGATTTTAAGTCCGCTGCGTCTGCCAATTCCGCCACCCCGGCTCCAGATGCTATTATACCACTCTTCTTTTCTGTGTCAAGTCCGCAGTAGAGAATTTCACGAACGAGCACTAAGAAGAGAATATTACAGAAGCGATCTCTGCAAGTTGTTGTGTTTCTCTGGTTCTACAATAAGAAACACGCTATCCGGAGCAGCAAACTAACTTAAAAGGATTTCAAAAGTCATTGGCAGCTGTTTTAGGCGATTTACTAAATACACCAGCTCCTATCAACATTCATTCTGTCCATTACTCCTAATTCTCTTTTTCCTCGCAAAATTCATTTCCATCTTCAACCTTAGGATAGATTTTTCCATTTCCTGTCTTTTTTACAAGCATATGCTCCCTATCAAGGGCCCTTTAGTGAATTCTTTTCGCACTCTACCCCTTGGCCTTATATTCCATTCTATTTTCTGCACAAGCTCGGCTTCATCACATCCTCCGTCGGCTATTACTTTGCCTTTTATCCCTACGATGAACCTTTCGGCCATCTTCACATCTTCTTGCTTGTTTATTCCAAAAGCTATTACTTCTTCCGTTCGAACATCTGTTAACAGCCGCGGTTTTTCGTTATTTTTTTGGTTTTGTGCTATTTATAG
>CAZOAS010000150.1:0-4619 GCA_964577745.1 uncultured Fervidobacterium sp. | reverse complement strand
GTGAATTCTATCCATTTCCTGCGATATCCAACTGGCTTACTAATACAGATGGAACGACAAGTCCACCGTTACCTATGGTTCCTCTCAAATCCGCACCGACTTCTTCTATGTTTTTCAATAAATCCAAGAAATTACCTGAAATCGTTATTTGTTCAACACCACCTATGATTTTTCCGTTTTCTACTTTGAATCCTTTAGCACCGAGTGAGAAATTACCTGATATTGGATTTGCTCCAGAGTGCATACCTTCAACTTCGATTATTATTATTCCATCTCCAAGTGCTTCGACAAGTCTCTCGAAATCCTTTTCTCCGGGCTCAACAAATAAGTTTATGGGAGCTATACCAGTGCCTTGTGCATTTCCCGTAGGTTCAACACCATCTTTTTTGGCGGTTTTCAAATTATGCAAGAATGTTTTGAAAATACCGTTTTCGATGATAGCTTTCTCTTTTGTTGGAACACCTTGTGTGTCAAATGGTGAGGCGATTATACTCAATTCATGATAGGGCAAATCTTTAATAGTTAATTTCTCTGAAGCTATCTTCTCACCAAGCTTGCCTTTTAATGGAGATAAATTTTTATGTGCATTATCGGCATTAATCATAGATACAAGCATTCCAAGTATATCAGAAAAGACATCGTTGCGCAAAATCACTCTGTACTTTCCACTCTTTACAGATTTCGAACCTACTAAAGCTAAAGCCTCGTTACGTGCGTGGATGCCAACAAACGATGCATCTATTTGGTCAGGTTTCTTACCGATAGTAAATTCAACAGCAGATCTTGGAGAAGTATCTTTGGCTACCGCCATTGCGTACATGAATCCACCACCGCTAACGAATGACACATCAAGTCCCAGTGTGTTTACTATCTTTGATTCGACCATCTGATCTCCGTAAACTGCCATATCACTCAAAATCAATTCACTCTCTCTAATCTTTTTGTGAGCTATTTCAACATACGAAAGTCTCTCTTTTACAGACAAACCTTCAAATTCCATCTTGTAAGGCTCTATACTTGGATAAGTACCCTTCCCATCGTAAAAATATTCGATATCTTCGCTATCGACAATCGAGATATTCTCGTACGCATCTTCAAAAACTTTAACAGGGTCATCGAATGTCTCAGTGTAAGATGCACCGAGTTTACCATCCTTCAAAACCAAGACATTTATTCTGAACTTACCAGCATCTGTGTACTGATCCATGCTACCGTTCTGGTAACGTACTTGGAAGTTTCTGTTCTTCGAATAGCTTATTTGAACATCGACACCTTTTTCCTTTGCAAGAGAAAATATCTTATCTTTGAAATCTTCAAAAGTTATCGTATTCATTGTACTCATTGGTTTCGCCCCCCAACGATTATCTCTCTGACCTTTATAGTTGGTTGACCAACATCGGCTGGTATACTACCACTGTACGAGCCACACATACCTTGTCCCCTTGCCACATCGTTACCAACCATCTCTATCTTTTGAATTATTTCGTATCCTTTCCCGATAAGTGTTGCGCCTTTTACTGGTTTTGTAATCTTTCCATTTTCTATTAAATACCCTTCATTCACAGCAAAATTGAACTCTCCAGTTGCCGGATTGACAGACCCGCCTCCCATCGTTTTTGCGTACAATCCATATTCAACGGATGCTATTATCTCTTCTGGATGATAATCACCGGGTAATATAAACGTGTTACTCATTCTTGATGTTGGAGCGTATGTGTAATCTTGTCTTCTTCCACTACCAGTTGATGGCATGTTCATCCTTCTTGACCCAAGTTTATCTATCATGTAACCTTTCAAAATACCTTTCTCTATGAGCAAGTTCCTTTGAGTTGGTGTACCTTCATCATCTACATTTGCGCTTCCCCAAGCATTTGGTATCGTCGCATCGTCAACCGCACTAACACATTCGGCAGCAACTTGTTGACCAAGCTTTCCTGAAAATACCGACATACCTCGTGCAACAGACGAAGCTTCAAGTGCATGACCGACCGCTTCGTGGAAGATAACACCACCAAATTCATTTGAAATAACAACCGTCATCTTACCAGCGGGAGCAGGTTGCGCGTCTACCATTCTTGCTGCAATTCTTGCCGCTCTGATTCCCGCTTGCTCAACATCTATTCTCTCAAGGAACTCTGGACCCATGCCAGCACCTGGTCCATAAAAACCAGATTCCATCTGACCATCTTTCATAGCTACCGCATTTATCATCAACCTTGTTCTAACACGATTGTCTGTTACGTACACACCTTCAGAATTTGCTATAAGCACATTCTGATTGTAATCCCAGTAATTCACGACAACTTGTGCAATTAAATTTGAATAATTCTTCGCAGCTTCGTAAGCTCTCTTCATGTACCCAACTTTGATTTCTTTTCTCACTTCTTCCGGTTTTAATAACACAACATGTCTGTTTTCAAACTCTCTCTTTCTCAAGTCAAACGATAACTCTGAAACTTTTACTTCACCAAGCGCTTCACCTACACGCTTTGCAACTGAGAGAATGTTTTCTTTGGATAAATCGTTCGTATAGCCATAAATCGCCTTATCACCAAGGAACCCCCTTATACCAATTCCAAACATTCTACCAGTCTGTGCCAATTCAACTTTTCCATTTTTCAAACTCAAATTCGTTGAATACCTATCCTCAACAAAAACTTCAGCAAAATCCCCACCGTATTTCAGTACAGTACCAAGAATCTCTTCGACAAAAACCTTATCAAACATATCAAGCACGTAAATCCCTCCTTGGTTAAGCAAATAAGTAAAACAATCGTTCGCTATCCGAACATTTTAGTTATTATATAACATTCGACTTCTCAAAGTCAAGGTGCTGAATTGTTCAAAAAAGTTCAAATTCTCTCAAAATAGCTATCGAGTTGTGCAAAAGTGATTTTCATCATGATAGGTCTTCCATGTGGACAGGTAAGCAAGTTTTTACTCTTTATCTCTTCTACAAGTTGTCTCGCTTCTTCTTGTGTTAGCTTATCTCCGGTTTTCACCGCTGCTTTACATGCTTTCGATGCGAGCACGTAAGTTAACCCTTTTGGCTTTTCAAATGGTATTCTGTACTCTTCCAAAACTTCAAGAAAGACTTCAGCAGCATCCGTAACTTTCAATATCGATGGAATTTGGTAAATCTCCACTTCTCCACTTCCATCTTCAAGAGTATTTATTTTGAACAGAAAACCAAGTTCCTCAAGTTCTTTGGAAAGTTGCTGGGCGAGTTGTAACAAACTCTTGCCAAGTTTTATAGTTATACTTAGTAGCAATTGTACACTTTCGAAATTTTTATCTTTAAGCTTTTCGTATATTATCCTCTCATGCGCCGCATGGAAATCCATAATAGTGATACCATCGGATTCTTCAAAGAGGATGTATCTGTTTTTGAATATAACGAACTTTTCAGTCGATGTACCTGACTTCAGGTCTTGGAAGAAAACCGGCTGGAATGTTTTAGAAGGCTCAAAAAACGCTGATTTTTTCTCATCGTTAACATCATAATTTTTTACTTTTTCATTGTTAAAAGAATTAGAAAATTCACTTTTTTTTGGAAAATCGACAGAATTCTTATTAAACGTTTCAGTTTGAATTGTACCCACAACTTGGTCTTTCTGGTCTTGGTCATTTTTTATTATCTGTAACATATAACTTGTGAACTTCCTTAAATTCTCTCTCACCGTTCGTGCAAGTTCGTTATATATATTTTGAGGATCAGAGAACTTAACTTGTAATTTTTGAGGATGGATATTCACATCAACTCTATCAGGCGGAAAATCCAAAAAGACAACCGCATACGGATGTTCACCTTGTACAATCGATTCTCCATAACCTCTTTCGAGCGATAGATGCAATAAATTATCCATCACAAATCGTTTATTAACAAAGAAAATCTGACCAGTTCGATTTTTCCTTGTGAATTGAGGAGAGGAAATTATCCCAGAAATCAGCACAGCTTCGTTGTAATCGTGGTCTATACTTCTAAATTCCTTCACTTCAGGGAATATCATTGAAAATCTATCGGATAGATTTGCCGGATTTGCGTTGTACACAACTTCATCTTCTATTTTAAATAAGAAGCGCACGTCAGGCCTTATCAACATAAATTTCTCAACCATTTCCGTTACCATTCTTGTTTCTATCTTCTCAGAAGAAAGGAATTTCCTTCGTGCAGGGATATTGAAAAACAAATCGTGTACTTCTATCGTGGTTCCTCTTTCTCTGTGTGTTTCTATTAATTTGACAACTTTACCTCCAACAACTTCAAGCTTGTAAGCTTTTTCACCATCTGATGTTGTGATAACCGCTCTGGATACTTCAACAATCGAAGCTAACGCCTCTCCTCTGAAACCGTAAGAGTACAAATTATAGATATCCTCAATAGAAGATATCTTACTTGTCGTATACCTTTCAACCGCTAAAAGCAAGTCTTCTTTAGACATTCCAACGCCGTTATCAGAAACTTTTATATACGACTTTCCACCGTTTCTTATTTGAATTTCGATACTTGTTGCATTCGCATCAAGGCTATTTTCAACAAGTTCCTTGACAACAGAAGCGGGATTTGCAACAACCTCACCAGCGGCGATTTTTGAAATCACTTCGTTTGGAAGCTTTTT
>CAZOAS010000149.1:0-4650 GCA_964577745.1 uncultured Fervidobacterium sp. | reverse complement strand
CAGAATGCGTTATCAATCTATCGGAATGTGTCATTTACCTTGCCTTAGCTCCAAAAAGCAACTCATCTTATGAAGCTATAAACAAAGCGATGCAAATTGCACATTTGACAAATAACATACCAGTTCCAAGACATTTACTAAACATAGAGGACAGCGGATACAAATACCCACACGAATATGGAGGTTTTGTAAAACAAAGGTACTTACCAAAAGAAATTCAAGAAAAATTCTACAATCCACGAAACATTGCTAAGGAAGCAAAACTAAGTGAAATATACAAAAAACTTTGGCAAGAACGATTTAAGGAGTGATTCATTTGAATTTGAAAGTATTCCTTTCTGGCTTATCTGTTTCATTTATATTCGGACTATCTTTTCTTTTCACAAAAAACAGTATAGAACATATTCCCGTATACACATTTCTCTCTTACAGATTTTTCATAGCAAGCTTGGTAATGGTTGGACTATCTGTAATCGGAGTCATAAAACTTGGCAAAAAGCCGTACTGGAAACTATGGCAAGTGGCTGTATTTCAACCGATTCTTTACTTCATCTTCGAGACAAACGGCTTGAAATACACAAAATCCTCAGAAGCTGGAATGCTTATCGCTATGATACCTATCATCGTCATGATTTTAAGTCCCATATTTTTGAAAGAAAAAATCAGGTGGTACCAATTAGTTTTCGCATTCATGAGCTTTCTTGGAGTTGTCTTAATTGTTGGAGTTGAAAATTCCGGCGGAGCATTGGTTGGAAAACTCTTAGTTCTTGGAGCCGTTTTTTCAGCTGCTTTTTACAACATATCATCGAGAAAGTTAGCACAAGAATTTAAACCAGAAGAAATAACATTCTTTATGATGGTAACTGGTTTTGCATTTTTCACCATTTTGAGTTTGTTAACAAAGCAATTTGTGATAAATATCTCTTCTCCTGTACTGATCGGTGCACTCTATCTTGGAATACTCTCTTCCACAGTTGCGTTCTTCTTGGTAAATTACATGCTAAGCAAAGTTTCCCCAACTATCTCATCTTTGTTTTCGAATTTGACAACCATTGTTTCGGTTCTGGCTGGAAGTATAATAAGGAATGAAGTTATAAGACCCATTCAAATAGTTGGAATGATTTTAATCTTATTTGCACTCTTTGGAAATTCTTACTTGAAGCAAAAAGGATTTTAAATTCTTCAACAAAAAAGTCCCCTCTTCGGGGACTTTTCATTCTGTTTACCAGTAACCGTCCACTGTTAACTGTTCACTATTAAATTTCTTCCTCATCGAGGTTATCTGGTATATTTATTTCGATTTCTTCAGTTGTTTCTTCAACTGCTTCTTGAGTTGAATAAGGTACGCCTTCTCTACCTTCAAGATAAGCATCAGCCATCTTTGCAGCTATAAGAGCGATTGCCCTAATTGCATCATCGTTTGATGGAATAACGTAATCAATTGGTTCCGGATCACAATTTGTATCAACCATTGCAACAATTGGAATACCGAGATAATTTGCTTCCTCGACGGCGATTTTTTCTTTTCTTGGATCGACAACAAATATGACATCTGGAAGGTTTCTCATATTCTTTACACCGCCAAGGTTCTTTCTAAGCTTTTCAAGAGTCTTTCTCAACTTACTCTGTTCCTTCTTTGGAAGTTTATCGAGTTCACCGTTAGCTTCCATCTCTTCAAGTTCGATGAGCCTTTGAATTCTTGTTTGAATAGTTTGGAAGTTTGTCAAAAGACCACCGAGCCATCTGTTATTAACGTAAAATCCTCCACATCTTTCAGCTTCACTCTTAACAACTTGCTGAGCTTGTTTCTTCGTACCTACAAAAAGAATCGTTCCACCTTTGCTTGCAACATCTCTGATGAAATCGTAAGCTTCATCAAGAAGCTTAACAGTCTTTTGAAGATCGATGATGTAAATACCTTTCCTTGCACCGTAAATATACGGTTTCATCTTCGGGTTCCATCTTTGAGTTCTGTGTCCAAAGTGTACACCTGCTTCTAGAAGTTGTTTCATCGTTACAACTGGCATACCTACACCTCCATCAATTTGGTTTTTTCCTCCGCTACCTTCACCCACCGACTTTACCCTGAATTCTCAAGATAAAGCACCGAGGTGGGAAACGGTAAGCGTGCGGATTTTTCGGGTTACCACACCCAACGTATGGAATTTTATCATATAAATTTGTTTCGTCAAGGCAATTTATTGTATAATATACGGTGAACAGTGTTCGGTGATCGGTGAACGGTGAATGATAAACAGTTGAACAGTTGATAGTCAATGGTAAGAAATTAAGAGTAACGACGAAGAGGGATTTATCATAGTACTGCTCACTGTTAACTGTCAACTATTCACTGAGATCACTGATAACTGTTCACTTTGAAAGGTAGGTGATTTTGGTATGAAAGTTATTCAAAAGGGGATTGTGGCGTTTTTACTGATGATTTTATTCCAATCGGTCTTTGGTTTGAAAGTTGGTTATTATGACAACTATCCTCTATGTTACGACGAAAAAGGAGAACCGAAAGGGCTTTTTGTTGACGTACTTGAAAAAGCTCTTGGAAAAGATTTTGCAAAAGTAAGATTCATCTTTGGAGAATTCAGTGACCTTATGAACCAACTTAAAGATGGAAATATCGATCTCTTAATGGTCATAGCTGAGACTAAAGAACGTCAAGAAATTTACTCATTTAACGAAGAACCCATCATCATGAATTGGGGAGTGCTTGTCTCAAGCACACATTTCAGCGACCTGTATCAAATCAACGGTAAGTATGTCGCCGTAAATAAAGGGGACATATATTACAAGAGATTTAAAGAACTGTTGGATAATTTTGGCATAAACGCCGAATTCACAGAATTCGACACGTATTACGATGTGCTTAGCAAAGTCAACGAAGGGGAATTCAAATACGGAGTTGTAAGCCGATTGTCTTACCTTGCCAACAGTGAAAAATTCAGAAACGTAACACAAACAAGTTACATATTTTCTCCCGTCTCTCTAAAATTTGCAACTAAAAAAGGTACAAATCTTGAAGTACTAAAAAGAATAGACAAAGAACTCACAATGCTAAAATCAAGCGGAGAACTCGATGAACTGTTCAATTCCTATTTTCTCAAATCAAGAACTAAAATGCCAAGCATTTACTTACCCTTATCAGTAACCATCATTGTATCACTTGCTGTAACACTGTTACTCACGATATACTTTCTTACCTTAAGACTGAGGAGATTGAACTTACTTTACCACTCTGCTCTTGAAAAATTGGAATTTAACAACGGGAAATCATCTAAAAACAACGAAGAAATAAACTCTGTATACAACAAAAATACAGGCTTATTGCTGTTGAAAAAATACACAGAACTTTCCAAAAGAGAAAAACACGCCCTATCAATTCTTGCTATTGAAATTGGCAATCAAAACGAAGAAGCTAAGAGAACGTTCGAAAACACTTTACTAAGCATGATTCGTTCAGGCGATTTTGCATTTAGGAACGATGAAAAAAGCTACATTGTTGTCATGTATTCTTACGGTGCATTCGTTCTTGGAAGTTTCAAGAAAAATTTGACGGATAAAATAAAAAGAGCTGGTGTCGATATGAATATTTTCTTCGGACTAAAAATCTTTAACCCTGAAGTCAACGAAGATATTGAAAAAACAATAATCGATGCTTTTTACGAGCTTGAAAAAAACAAGGAATCAAAAAAATAGGGGGAAGTTATTCCACCTTTATTTTAACTCAACGTTTAGTCTATTACTTATCACTGAACCTTCCAGTGTTTCTTACATTACCCTTGAACTTGGACTATCCAGAACTCACAACCTATATTGTAACATCCTCTTACATATGGATAATGCCCAAATGGTCTTGGTAACTTGATAAGTTTAAAATTATTTTCAACAAGCGATGTGTTTCTAATACGTACAAAATGTTCTTCAAATAATTGTTCTTGCATGAGTATACCTCCTTTCTTAGAAAAAACAAAGCCACCGCTTATGCGGTGGCTTTTCAGATAGTCCACTTAAGCGATTTTGAACATCTGTTCGCTAAATCCAAATATTACAACATAGTCTTCACCTTGCGGAAATAAGATAATCGGTTGACCTACTCCCCGCATTGAAATGCGAGGATTCTTTATGCGGTATGTTAGCTTACTAACCTTAACCGCATTGGGCTGGTCAAAGCCCCTACTCCTATTCCCTTATGGGAATTCGGAGATACCTTTTTGAGTATGTTTATTGCTCCATTTACATCGGCATTTATCACGGCTCCACATTCTTTACAAACATACAGTCCACGGTGTATTCTGTTTGTCTTATCAACAGTCCCACACCTTGAGCATGTTTGTGATGTATACGATTCGTTTACTTGTATCACAGTTATTCCATATACAGCCGAGTTTGTAAGGAAAACAGAAGGGTACATAAAACCAAGAGGCAAAGCGGGAAAAGAATTTACTAAAAGACCGTTGATAGGAAGTATATATTTGCAAAGATGGGAAATAGAAAAATTTATTCAGCGGTTGAAGATGAAAATAAATTTTGAGAGGAAAAAGTGGGTGGATATAAAAGTATGGATAGAATGGATGTTGATAGGAAGGATGTTAGTGTATTTGATAAATCGTATAAAACGAGAACCAAGGACACTTGAAA
>CAZOAS010000148.1:0-4698 GCA_964577745.1 uncultured Fervidobacterium sp. | reverse complement strand
ATTAAGATAACTAAATTCACAAGTTTTGAATTCTTCATTTTTCATCCCTCACTTTTTTATTTTGAATTACTAACTTTATTGGAACCAAAGAAAATGAACAGTGGGTGGACAATACTAAAGAAAGTCTGAGAATGGGCTGAAAAAAAGGGCTGGAATGGTTAAAATCGTGAATAAAATTATCTCCTGTTTGTAAGAAGGAGTGATTATTGTTATTAAGAGTAATGTAAGCGAGTTTTGAGAAAGAAAGATTGCAAGGCTTTGAAACGCTAAAGCAGAGAATATCACCTCGTTTATTTGATATGTACGTTTATATTTTATCAAAAAAATGATATCAAAGTCAACGATTTATTAAATACTTGTGTGGTATAATTTTAAGAGGTAGGTGATGAAGTATGAGAGCGTTTTTGAGTATGATTTTGTTTGGTGTTATTTTACTTCTTGGCTCATCTGCAACTGTGCAGAAGGAGGTGAAGGGTATGCTCACAGTGACAAGTGTTTTTAAGAATGGTGAATTCATACCAAAGAAATACGCTTGTGAAGGTGAAGATGTTAATCCAGAGATTGTTGTATCGAATATTCCACAGAATGCAAAGACCTTAGCTTTGATATGCGATGACCCAGATGCACCAATTGGTACGTTCGTTCATTGGGTGATATGGAATATACCAGTAACAGGTCAGACTGTGAAGATACCAGAGGGGCTTAAGAAATTGGAGAATTTGCAAGGGATAATGCAGGGGTATAACGATTTTGGGAAGGTTGGATACAACGGTCCATGTCCACCACGAGGGCACGGAGTTCATCATTATCATTTTAAAGTTTACGCACTCGATGTGGTATTAGACCTTAAAGGAAAAGTTAAAAAAGCAGACCTTGAAAAAGCTATGAAAGGGCATATAATTGCTCAGGGAGAGATTGTTGGATTGTACGAGAGAAAATGAATCGGAGGTTTGTTGATGGAAAGAGTATTTGTTGTGCGTTATTCTGAGATAGGTTTGAAAGGAAAGAACCGTGAGTTTTTCGAAAAGAAACTCATTGATAATATTTTAAAGATAGTTCGTCCTGCGGCGGTTAATAAAAGGTATGGAAGGATAATAATTCGTATAGGGAGAAATGAGCCTTCTGTTCTTGAAGAAAGGCTGAGATATGTTATGGGTATTCAGAATTATAGTTTGGGATATGCTTTGCCACATGATTTAGATGAGGTTGAAAAAGTTGCATTGGAACTTGCAAAAAGAGAGGTTGAGAAGGGTTATAAGTCTTTTAAGGTTTCAGCACAAAGAGGGTACAAAGATTTTCCGTTGAATAGTATAGAATTAAACCGTAGGATAGGCGGATTTATTTACGAAAATATTCCCGGTCTGAAGGTTGATGTTCATAATCCGGAATTTGAGATAGGTGTCGATGTAAGGGAAAAGGAGATATTTGTTTTTACGGGTAAAACCTATCTTTCTGGTGGGCTTCCAGTAGGTGTATCTGGAAGGGCACTTTTGTTGTTAAGTGGTGGAATCGACAGTCCAGTCGCTGGATGGTATGCCATGAGAAGGGGATTGGAATTGCAAACACTAACTTTTTTGAGTCCACCTATGACAACAGAAAAGTCTGTTCAAAAAATTCTTGACCTTGGTAAAGCGTTGAGTAAATATTTACCAAACGGCTTACGTATGTGGATTGTACCTCTCACACAGGTGCAGATGTATATAAAGGAGAATGCACCAGATGAATATTCGCTTATCTTGCAAAGAAGGTCGATGATGAGGATAGCAAGTATGATTGCAAGGAGAATAAAAGCCAAGGCTATCGTTACTGGTGAAAACCTTGGGCAAGTTGCAAGCCAAACGATTACTAATATGGCGGCTATAGAAGACGCAAGTTCTTTAATTGTGCTAAGACCATTGATAGGTTTTGATAAACTGGAAACAACGAATAAGGCGAAAGAAATTGGTACGTTTGATATCTCCATTCAACCGTACATCGATAGTTGTGTTGCGTTTGCTCCAAAAAGACCAGCAACGAAATCGGATATAAATGCAATTAAAAAGATTGAGGAAAGACTTGAAAAATTACATGACCTTGAATACGAAGCGTTCAAAAATAGGGAATCTTACAGAATAGAAAATGAGTGAAGGGGGAAAACTACCCGTTGTAAGGCGGGTAGTTTTTTCTTTTTTTGTACAGCTTTGTATGGTATAATTATTTTGATAGCTTTTCCATAATCACTTATTTGGGAGGTAGAGGATTATGTATGTAAACACAAAAGATATTCTTGAGAAGGCAAGTAGAGAGTATTATGCAGTACCAGCATTCAACATCAACAACATGGAGTTTTTCCATGCAATTTTGGAAGGTGCGATTGAGAAGAAAGCTCCATTAATTATTGAAACAAGCGAAGGTGCGATAAAGTATGCAGGAAACGGAGACATACTTAAGGGAGCAAGATATTTTGTTGAATTGATAAGATTATTCGCTGATAGCGTAGATATACCAATCGCTTTGCACCTTGACCATGGTAAGCACTTTGAGTATATAATAGCAGCGATAAAGGCAGGATATTCTTCCGTTATGATTGATGCTTCCGAAGAACCGTTTGAGGAAAATATCAAAAGAACAAAAGAGATAGTTAAGATAGCTCATGCTGCTGGAGTTTCAGTTGAAGCAGAGCTTGGTCAGTTAGCAGGTGTTGAAGATAATGTATCAGCAGCTGAGAATGTGCTTGTCGATCCAGAGCAAGCTAAGATATTTGTTGAAGAGACTGGTGTTGATTTCCTTGCTCCAGCAATTGGTACAAGTCATGGTGCGTTTAAATTCAAAGGTGAAGCGAAACTTGATTTTGAAAGACTTAAGAAGGTAAAAGAACTCACAGGAAAGCCTCTCGTTTTGCACGGTGCCTCAAGTGTGCTTCCAGAATACGTTAAAATGGCTGAAGAATACGGTGCAGACCTTGGCGGTGCGAAAGGTGTACCAGAAGAAGAACTCAAGAAATGTGTCGAACTTGGTATAAACAAGGTCAATACAGATACGGACTTGAGGATAGCATTCATTGCTGGACTTAGAAAGTTCCTTAAGGAAAATCCAAAAGAATTCGACCCAAGACATTACCTTGGTGCAGGAAAGAAGCTTGTCAAAGAAGTTGTTATGAACAGACTCGAGTTCCTCGGCTGTGCAGGAAAGAAATAATATTTTTTCACCGTTCACCGATAACTGATAACTGATAACCGTTCATCGGTAACTGACAACTAACAACAGGAGGGATTTTCGTGCGAGTACTCGTAGTTAACTGTGGAAGCTCTTCAATTAAGTATCAGTTCCTTGATATGGATACGGAACAAGTGTTGTGTAAAGGACTTGCTGAGAGAATAGGAATCCCGGGTAGTAGGATTGTTCACAAGAAAGATGACCAAAAAACTGTTGTAGAAAAGCCAATGAAAGACCATGAAGAAGCTCTTAAGCACGTACTTGAACTTATCGTTGATGAAAAAGTAGGTGGAGTTAAAGACTTAAAAGAGATAGATGCAGTTGGACACAGGGTTGTACATGGTGGAGAGAAATTCTCTGGTTCGGTTCTCATCGATGAAGAAGTTATGAGAGCTCTTGAAGAATACGCATATCTTGCACCTCTTCACAACCCACCAAATATCATGGGTATCAGAGCTACAATGAAGCTTTTGCCAGGTGTACCAAATGTTGCTGTTTTTGATACGGCATTCCATTCAAAGATGCCAGCAAAGGCATATCTTTACGCAATACCATACGAATATTATAAGAAATACAAAGTTAGAAGATACGGCTTCCACGGTACAAGCCACAGATACGTATCAATGAGAACAGCTGAAATTCTTGGTCTCGATTACCATAAGTCTAAGATAATAACGGTACACCTTGGTAATGGTGCTTCTATCGCTGCAGTAATGAATGGTCACAGTATCGACACATCGATGGGATTCACACCACTCGAAGGACTTGTCATGGGAACACGTTCAGGAGATATTGACCCATCAATCGTTACATTCTTGATGGAAAGAGAAGGTATGACCGCAGAAGAAGTTTACACAATTTTGAATAAGAAGAGTGGAGTACTCGGTTTGACAGATGGATTCAGTTCAGATATGAGAGATATTGAAGATAAGGCGCTTGAAGGCGATCCAGTATGCAGACTTGCACTCGATATTTACGAATACAGGATAGCAAAATACATAGGTGCTTACGTTGCAGCTATGAACGGTGTGGATGCTATCGCATTTACCGCTGGTGTTGGCGAAAATTCACCCGTAACAAGAAAAGAAGTGTGTGAAAACTACCTCTCTTACCTTGGAATAAAGATAGATGATGAAAAGAACAACGTAAAAGGTGAGGAAAGAATAATCTCAACGCCAGATTCAAAAGTTAAAGTCTTAATTGTGCCAACAAACGAAGAACTGATGATTGCAAGAGATACGAAAGAAATTATTGAAAAAGGTATAAGACAACTTGAATACTGATAGCAATAAAAAGTGATGCTGGGGTATCCCAGCATCGCTTTTTTCACTCAACAATTTCTATTTCCAGAATTCTATCTATTCTAAACGTACGCTCTTCATTTCTGAGATAACAATATCCTTTAACGGCAAGAAAATTTTGCTTTCCAAATCTGAATAACCCAACATCCTCTGGTTGAACGACGCGGGTTGTTACCTCATCTTTCCCGCTGTAATATTTTAT
>CAZOAS010000147.1:0-4708 GCA_964577745.1 uncultured Fervidobacterium sp. | reverse complement strand
GGATTCATAGGTATGTAGCAACCAGGATTAGGAAAAATATCTTATCGGTGATTTCGTTTCGCAAATCAAACAATTGTCAGAAATTTGAATTGTTAATGTCTATATATATGGAACACGGAACAAGAATATGGATAACACAAGGATGGTTTCAGCAAGCATATCAAAATGATGTTAGACATCGCCATCCTGTTTAAAACAAAATCCACCTTCTAATGTAATTTAGAAGGTGGATTTTGTTTTCTTGCAGATTGATAACAGTGATACTATTATTTTCTAAATTTTAAAATATTCTGTCAGATTTGACTTGTTTTGTTAGTCAATAAAAATGCAAAAGATAGACTAAACAGTTATTTAAGAACATATTGTTTATCTTCATTTTTATATTAACAATTTCGTAATTCCTAAGTTTTTATGGTATAATTTAATGAAAACAAAAATGCATTCGAAGAGCCAAAATTAGTGAGGTGATTGTTATGCAAATGTGCATAAACATTGAGTTTCAAGATTTGAGACTTCCAAGAAATTACAACCACATACTTCAAGCAGTTTTGTTGCGTTGGCTGAATGACAGTAATTATTCAAAATTTTTGCACGATGTTGGATACAAGTATGAAAAAAGAACTTACAAACTTTTCACTTTTTCATCACTTTATGGAGATTTTATTTCCTCGAAAGAAACAAACGAGATTGTGTACAAGTCTTCCGCACGCTTTGTAGTTAGTTGTGTTGAAGACAGATTTATAGAATATTTGGTGGAGAACTTTATCAAAGGAGATCATATAGTGATACTTAAAAATGATGTATACGTTTCAAAAGTAGAAATATGGGATGATGATGTAGATAAAGAAGCATTTGTAAGAACGATTTCACCGGTAACTATATATTCAACCATTGAAAATGAAAATGGAAAGAAGTTTACTCGCTATTATTCACCAAATGATTCAGAGATGGAAGAAAAACTAAAAGAAAATCTTTATAGAAAATACTTAGCTTTTTACGGTCATCCACCTTCAGGGGAGATAAATATTAAAAATGTGGGTCAAACACCCAAAAAGGCAGTTATAAACTACAAAGGTACAGTAATAGAAGCATGGAAGACAGACTTTTTGATATCAGGAGAGCCAGAACTTATCAAATTTGCTCTGAATTGTGGAATAGGTTCTAAAAATGCTCAAGGATTTGGATGCATAGTGCTTAAAGATAGGTGGAAATTCAATTGATTGGAGGGATGGATTATGTTAAGCGGTATTCTTGAAATTGGTAGAATTCTCTCGGGTTCAAGTATAGAAGATTATCTAAAAAGCAAAGTAGTGTATAAAGATGCTCCAGATGAAGCAAAGATAGTTAGGATTGTTTTTGAACCTTCGGAGAAAAAGATAAGACTTGTTCCAGAAGATTTTGATAAATCAAGACTTGAAAAATACTTGTGGGTTGGTAACGCAAAGGGTAACATACCACAAACAAGACTTACATCTGATAACTTAACAAAGATATTTACTCAGTCTATATTCAATGCATATCAGAAGATTGATGAAAGTGAATTGAAAGACACTTTAGGGGAAATTATAGAAGGTTTTAGTTGTGTAAAAGAAGATAAAAAAGTTATCGATTTATCATTGATAGAAGATCTCGATGATAACTTAAAGGAAAAATGGAGAAATATCGAAAAAATCGGTAAAGGTGAAGAGATAACAAATATATTAAATGAATATCTTAAAGAGAAATTGTCGGTCTCCAAAAAATTGCTCACAAGTTTGTTATTCACTGTTTATTACAAAGATAAAAGCTTAGTAGAATACGAGGAATACAAGAGAATGCTATATAAAGAATTCGTTGAGGAAGCCTTTAGTGAGACGGAAACTGGTATATGTCATGGTTGTGGTAAAGAAACAAAGGTAACAAAAGATTTCTCAAAATTTGAGCTTAAATTCTTTATCACCGACAAAATAAATTTTGCTTCGGGTATAGATAAAGAAGGTTTTTACCGGAATTTTGCGCTTTGTGATGAGTGCTTCACTGCATTTGGAAGTGGAGAAAAATTCCTGAAGAATAACTTAAGAATGAAAATTATTTTTGATTCATATTTTTGTTACATAATTCCCAATTTTTATGATTCAAATGCAATTCCCTCGAGTCGTGTCTTAGCTGAACGTGCTGAAGATACAATACATACTGCAGAGTCTCTCAACAGTGCTGACAAGTGGAATCAGTATCGTGAACAACTTGAAGAAAGAATCGAAACAGAAGCATTCGCACTGAATTTTGTATTTGTTCACGAAAAAAATGCGGCAGTAAAGATTAAAAAAATGATTATGGATGTTCCACCATCAAGAATAAAAGAGATTATCTATAAGAGGAACCTTGTTCGAGAAAGATTTAGCGAGCTCTTATCCGATGTTGAAGATTCTTTCAAAGTCACTGAACTTGATTTTGACAGGATATTTTATCTATTCCCTGTAAGAAAAGATTTACCAGGAAACATTCTCGAGATATATGATTCAATACTGAGTAAGAAACCACTTAGTGAAAGAAAGGTAATCAGAGACTTTTTGGAAGTAGTCACAATCTATTACTATAACAAATACGATGGGTATTATCATTCAAAGCCAAATAATGAAAGTTCTGTATTTTGGAAGGTGATTGACCATATGCTTGCATCAAATCAATTCCTAATGTATGCACGCGAGCTTAATATTTTGCAAGGAGGTGGGGATAGAATGAACTATGAAGACCTTGATGTTATTGGTACGGATTTAAGAAAGTACGTTGAAACTCTTGAGCTTGATGAACAAAAGACTGGTCTTTTCTTACTTGGTGTATTGCTATCTGAAGTTGCAAGAGCTCAAGTTAACAAAGGAGATGGGAAAAAGGTTATCTTAGAAAAGTTGAACTATTACGGTATGCCACAATCGAAGATAAAGATTTTCAGTAACGAACTGTTTGAAAAACTTAAACAGTACAAAGTTCTGAATGCTCATACTGAACTTGTGTATGCTTTGGCTAAGAAATATCTGGACATCAGTGATAAGAATTGGACGCTCTCTCCACAAGAAAATGTCTACTGGATAAAATCAGGCTATGCATACCAAACTATGAAAACTATAACAGGTTCACGAAAAACTGAAGAGATTACCGAGGAAAACTAAGGAGGGGATACAAGTATGGCAGAGACATTAAGAAAAAACTCAGAAATCATTTTCATTTATGATGCTATGTTGACCAATCCAAATGGTGACCCAGACGATGAAAACAAACCAAGGTATGACTATGATACCCAAAGAAATCTTGTAAGTGATGTGAGATTGAAAAGGTACATAAGAGATTACTGGCTTAACAAAGGCGAAGGTGTATACGTTTCTAAAGAAGAAGGGAAAGCTGTTACATCAACAAAGAAAGTTGAAGATTTGCTCAAAGACCTTCAAACTAAAGATGAATGCGTAAGAAAAGTTACCGACACATTTAAAGATGTAAAATATTTCGGCGCTACAATACCTCTGAAGACAAAGATAGCTAATCTTGATTCCATAACATTAACAGGTCCAGTTCAATTTACCTGGGGTTACTCTTTACATCCGACTGAGATATTACACTCATCAACGATAACCTCTCAACTTGCCGGAAGAGAATCAGACCATGGTACAATGGGAAAAGACTGGAGAATTAAATACTCGCTTATAGGTTTTTATGGTATCGTCAGTGCATGGCGTGCAAAAGAGACAGGATTAACAGACGAAGATGTAAAGAACTTTGACAAAGAAATCATAAAAGCTCTCAAACTCCAGGCTACAACAAGGAGCAAAATAGGTCAAACGCCAAGACTATACGTGAGAATTGAATGGAATGATGATGAAACGTTCTTTGGAGATCTCAGAAACCTAGTCAAAGTGCAACAAAAAACAAGCTATGCACCAGCAAGTTTGGAGGACATAGATATTGATTTCTCAGGCTTATCAGAACTTTTGAAAAACGAAAAGATTTCCATGGTTTATGTTTGGATAGAAGAAGAATTCGCGAAAAAAGTAAAAGGTTTAGAGATGCCTCAAGGAGGAAAAGTGGAGTTTGTTGCTATTTAGGAGATGATGAAAATGGATAAAGTTCTTGTATTTGAAATAAGCTCCAAAATGGCGCACTTTCGAAAATTCTATACTAACTCATCTTCACTCTCTTACTTTTTTCCACCAAAAACAGTTATCTCTGGTATGATAGCTGGGTTTCTTGGTTATCAAAGGGACACTTACTATGAACTATTTGACGAAAAAGCGAAAATCTCAGTTGAAATAATTAACGCACTAAGGAAAAAGATACAAGTTGTAAATTATCTTTTTGTGAAGTCAGTAACAGATTTGCGTGGTTTTTCTGGTGGTACGCAAATTCCACTTGAATTCGTTCTTCCAGTTGACTTCTCGAAGGATGTTTCTTACAGAATATACTTCTACCACGAAGTAGGAGAAATATACCAAGCTCTAAAAGAAACTCTTGAAAACTCAAGGTATAGATATCCATTGTACATGGGACTATCAGAATTACCGGCAACAGCTAAATATATTGGAGAATTTTCGACAACACAGATAAATACCGACTCAGAAATTGAAATCTCAACTGTTATACCAACTGACTGCGTCATCGATATTTCAAAAATTATGTACAAAAACCAAAGTGTATACAAAGACAAAATGCCAGTTGAATTTACCAAAGAAAGGAAACTCAA
>CAZOAS010000146.1:0-4717 GCA_964577745.1 uncultured Fervidobacterium sp. | reverse complement strand
ATAAAATTTCGTGGATTGTACTTTATCAAACCAAAATCCAAAAAGTATCTGCAACAAACTTGCAGTTGCGGCTGAGAGTGTCAGAAACGCTGTTAAAACGCGTATCTCTATACCAAATTTCGTTATTAGATAAGGACCAAGCGGATTAAAAAATGATACAAGAAAATCTAAAAGAAAGTGTGATATAATCGAGAGACTGGCTAATCCTATTGACAAATTAATCACCTCTCACGTGTTTTGAAAGTATAGTTAGCAAAGCTAACTTTTATGTTATTGTACCACGGTGAAATATATAATTCAAGTTATTTTATTGCATTATTTCGTGAGGTATTCTCATGTTAATTCATTTGTGGTAAAATAATCTAAACGAAATTAGGAGGCTGGGTCGTATGCCATATGTGTACCATCTCTTAACCGGAGATTGGATTGATGAGATTACGAGATTACCTAATAAAAAATTTGCTGAAAAGGTTTTCGAAGAACTTAAGAATAGCCCGGAAACATTTTTTGTATTAAACGTAAAGCTTGATTTTCAAGCAGCTGATCAAAATGCATTGAACTTCGTACTTTCGAGAGTATCTTCTGTTATAAAACATAGCGTTAGAATTCCAAAGGATTTCGTTTTCAAACTCGATGGCAATAACTTTTCGATAGTTATTCACGGTATTTCCGAAGTTGAGGCTCATAAAATCGCTAATAGAATAAAAGACTCTCTGCATTACTTACTTTTGACTTACGGTTCTGAAAAGATACAAATTGATTGTGAGATAGATATAAGTACAATTGGAGGTGTGCGTGATGGAGATAGGAACAAGGTATGAACCGAAAGGCATGGAGATGAAATGGTACAAGCACTGGCTTGAAAGGGGATATTTCACACCAAAGGACGCAGGTCCAAAATATACGATAGTTATTCCTCCACCGAATATCACCGGAAGAATTCACATGGGACATGCGTTGAATATAACTATTCAAGATATATTGAGCAGGTACAAGAGAATGCAAGGATTTGATGTGCTTTGGTTACCTGGTGAAGACCATGCCGGTATAGCTACGCAGACTGCCGTTGAAAAGTTTTTGGCAACGCAAGGTAAGAATAGAAGGGATTTCTCAAGAGAGGAATTCTTAAATATCGTCTGGGATTGGGCAAATAAATACAGAGCAGAGATAAAGAATCAGATCATGTCGATAGGTGCTTCTGTTGATTGGACAAGGGAAAGGTTTACTCTCGATGAGGGACTTTCAAAAGCGGTTAGGAAGGTATTTGTTGAACTGTACAAGAAGGGACTAATTTATAAAGGAAAATATATAGTCAATTGGTGTCATAGATGTGGTACTGTTCTTTCAGACGAAGAAGTTGAATATCATGAAGAGGATGGAGCGTTGTACCATATAAAGTATCCGATAAAAGGAGAAGATGATTTTGTAATTATCGCCACGACACGTCCTGAAACGATGCTTGGCGATACAGCCGTTGCTGTGCATCCTCACGATGAGAGGTATAAGAAATACATCGGTAAGGTTGCAATCTTACCGTTGGTTGGTAGGGAATTACCGATAATTGCCGATAATTACGTTGACCCATCATTTGGTACAGGTGCACTTAAAGTTACACCAGCACATGACCCGAACGATTATCTCATCGGTCAGAGACACAATCTACCGTTTGTTGATATATTCGACGAAAATATAATTATAAACGAAAACGGTGGTAAGTTCAAAGGCATGACAGCTGAGCAGGCAAGGAAAGCTGTTGTGGAAGAACTCGAAGCACAAGGCTATCTTGTAAAGGTTGAAAAGCTCACACATTCCGTTGGTAGATGCTACAGATGTGATACCGTTGTTGAACCACGTTTGATGGACCAGTGGTTTGTTAGTATGAAACCACTTGCCAAACGTGCAATAGAAGCTGTTGAAAACGATGAAGTTAGATTTATTCCAGAGAGATGGAGAAAGGTTTATCTCAATTGGATGTACGAAATAAGAGATTGGTGTATAAGTAGACAACTTTGGTGGGGACACAGAATACCAGTTTGGCAGTGTCAAGATTGTGGGCATTACAATGTATCAGAAGATACACCTGTTAAATGTGAAAAATGTGGTAGTACTAATTTAAAGCAAGATGAAGATGTGCTCGATACTTGGTTTAGCTCAGCACTTTGGCCATTTAGTACGATGGGATGGCCAGAAAAGACACCGGATCTTGATAGGTACTATCCAACTGATGTGCTTGTCACAGGTTTTGATATAATTTTCTTCTGGGTTGCCCGTATGATAATGATGGGCTATGAGTTTATGAATGAAAAACCGTTCAGTGAGGTTTACATACATCAGCTCGTCAGAGATAAGTGCGGTAGAAAGATGAGTAAATCACTTGGTAACGGTATAGATCCACTTGAAGTCATAGATGAGTACGGTGCAGACCCGATGAGGTTCACACTCGCAATCTTAGCAGCACAAGGTAGGGATTTGAAACTCGACGTAAGGTTCTTCGATACGTACAAGAAATTTGCAAATAAGATTTGGAACGCTACGAGATTCGTTCTTATGAATCTTGATGATTTTGAAAAAATTGAGATAAAGCCTGAAGAACTCAAATTAGCCGATAAATGGATCCTTTCAAGGTTGCAAAAGACAATTCAAAAAGTTACGGAGGCACTCGACAGTTACGATTTCAACATTGCTGCGGGAGAAATTTACAATTTCTTCTGGGACGAACTGTGCGATTGGTACATAGAAGCGGTTAAAAACAGACTCAAAACGGATGAAAGGAAAGTTGTTCAAAACGTTTTAGTGTATGTACTCGACATGAGCTTGAGATTGTTGCATCCGTTCATGCCGTTCTTAACTGAAGAATTGTGGACAAAATTACCAACGAGTGGTGAGTCGATTGTTATCGCACCTTGGCCAAAAGTGGAGCATAGTTTTGTTGATGACACATCTGAAAAGAGATTCAATACGTTGATGGAGATTATAAGAGGTATAAGAAATATAAGGGCAGAAGTTAATGTACCACAATCCACGAAGGTAAGTACTTTCGTTAAAGGTAAACTTTCCACTGAAGAGCAAGAGTACGTAAAATTCCTTGGAAACGTTGAAAGTATCGAATTCGTTGACTTCAGACCGGAGCTTTCCGCTACGGCGTACGTTTCACTCGAAAACGAAGTTTACGTTTCACTTGGTACACTAATCGATGTTAAATCTGAAGTTGCAAGGTTGAAGAAGAAAGTTGAAAAACTCAGAAGTGATATGGAGAAATTTGCTAAGAAATTGGAAGATGAGAATTTCTTGAAGAACGCTCCAGAAGATATCGTCGAAGAAACAAAAGAAAAGCAAAGAGCTTTCCAAGAACAGATAGACAGAATAAATCAGATTATCTCTGATCTGGAGGCAAAGGCATGAATTTTATAGAAACGCTGAAGTATCTTTACTTCACAAGACCTTACAATACAATGAAACTTGGCTTATTTAGGATTGAACAATTACTCTCCCGAATGGGTAACCCCCATTCGGGAGTTAAGTATTTTCACATCACGGGTTCAAACGGTAAAGGCAGTGTAACGACATTCCTTGAATATCTTACTTATAATCATGGGCATAATGTAACAGGTTTTTATTCTCCACATCTTTCTACGATACTTGAAAGATTTCACTGGAATACAGAACCTATAACTCAAAAAGAGTTTGTGGAAAGTGCGGAATTTGTAAAATCATTTGCGGAAGAGATGGACAAATTCGGTGAAGAATTTTCGCCAAGTTTCTTTGAGTACATGACAGCAATGTATTTTCATATAACGTCTTTGAAAAAAGCCGAGTTTGGAAGTGTTGAAGTTGGGCTTGGTGGCAGGTTCGATTCGACAAACGTTATAACACCTGTTGTTTCGATTATCACAACGGTTTCGCTGGAACATACCAACGTACTTGGTAACACCGTTGAAGAAATTGCCTTTGAGAAAGCTGGAATTATCAAAGAAGGTGTACCAGTTATTATCGGCATTATGCCAGACAATGCTAAGGAAGTGATTTATCAGATAGCTAAACAGAAAAGTGCAAGGATTTACGAATTTGGTAAAGATTTTTCAGCTGAAGTTGTTGAATACAGTTTTAACAAAAATCTTTACAATTACTATGGAGAACATACAATCAAAAACATTTCAGTTCGTCTTAACGGAGAACACCAGTTGTACAACATAGCTATTGCTTTGAAAGCATACGAACTGGTGGAAAAGTTAAACATAGAAAGTGTCTTGAAAGCAACCGAGAATGCGTTTATTCCGGGGAGGTTTGAGTTATTCGATGGAGTTATACTCGATGGTTCTCATAATCCCCAAGCAGCACAAGTTTTTGCCGATAACGTTCAGATGTATTTCCCAAATAAGAAACGAGCTGCGTTATTCGGTATAGTTGATGATAAAGATAAAGAAAGTGTACTCAAGTTCATCGGTCCGTTATTTGATACACTCATTATTACAAGACCTCCCACAAAACGTGCTCAGAAAATCGAAGAAACTTACGAAATTGCCAAAAAGTATTGTAATAACGTTATACTTGATTCAAATCCGATAAGCGGATTGAATATACTTAAAGAATGCGATGCAGATGCAAAATTTGTGACAGGATCGTTCTATCTTATAGGATTAATCAGAGATTATTTGAAAAATGGGTACGTAAGTGAAGAATTGAGTATCGGTGGAGCATAAATTGTTGATCCAAAATT
>CAZOAS010000145.1:0-4732 GCA_964577745.1 uncultured Fervidobacterium sp. | reverse complement strand
TGAGCAAGTGTCATTACATCGTACATATCACCGTTGAAGTTCGTTAATACATAAGCTGGGAGTTTTGTCGTTGTGTAAATACAATACGCCCCAGCTACTTTTCCTTGTTTTGGATATAAATCTATTCTCTCTTCATCAAAAAAAGATTCAACTATCTTACCAACGCTCTCATCGAAAGAATAATAAGCTTTCAAGATTATATCTTTTGTCTCGTCGAAAGTAAACTTTTTTACTTTACTCTTTATCGGTGCGTACAAGTCTGCAAGCGTGAGCCTTTCACCAAGTATTTCACTTTTCCATTTATAATAATTCTGAAGTATTGATACATTAGTGTTTGTTGTACTGATAAGATTATCAACAATTTCATCTTCAACTTCATTTTCGATATTCATCATAGAAATTGGTCTTTTAAAATTTCTCAGTTTACTCTCGGTATCGTAATCTTTAACGATAAGATTGTAAACTTCTGTGAGAACGATTGAGTCATCGCTAAACCGTTTTAATAACATCTCCATGGCGTGTTTTCTCAATTTTGAATTTGGGGAACGCCTTAAAGATTTCATACCTTCGGTCGTAAGTTTCTTTTTCTCGCCATCGATTTCTATTTCAAAGACATACGAACTCTCAAGTCGACTATGTATCTTGGATATAGCTTCTCTTCTTGAAACAGACATCAACGCAAGCACTCGTTCTGCATCCTTCGAGAGCAGGTGTTTCTTTTTATTTTCTATAATCTCTATAAAATGCCTGTAATTTTCTGCTGAAGCTTTCAGTTGATTAATTTCGTTGTCATTGAGTTGAGCGATCCGCAATTCCATCCTTGCCATGATTTCTTCAACTTTCGTAGATAAATCTTGGATAACTCCAAGTAATTTTTGACTTTCGATTTCATCAGTATTTGTAGAATATTTCATCCATGCGTACTGGACAGCTTTCGAAAATTCATCAACTTTATTTTCTATGTTTTTGAGTGTATATATAATTTTTTCATTTTCATTTGTGTCCTCAAAGTCCTGGATTAACTTTTCCAGTTCTTCGACATGTGTTTGTGCATGTTTAATTGCTTCTTCATTGCTTGCAAACAGTTTTGTTAAATCCCAATTCAAAAAAATCCCCCCTTGGAAGTGGACAGTTTTTATTCCTCTTCTTCACCTATTCTTAGCATAGCAAGGAACGCTTCTTGTGGAATTGTCACGTTACCAATTTCTCTAAGTTTTTTCTTACCTTCTTTTTGTTTTTCCAATAGCTTCATCTTACGAGTAACGTCGCCACCGTAACATTTTGCAAGCACATCTTTTCTTAACGCTTTGACTGTTGAACGTGCGATAAACCTGCCACCTGCTTTTGCCTGAATAGGAATTTCAAATTGATGTTGTGGTATGAGTTCAGCCAATTTATCGACTAACTTTCTTGCTATCGTATATGCTTTGTCTCTGTGTGCAACAAAAGATAGTGCGTCGACAGGTTCTTTGTTAACGTAAATAGTAATTTTAACGAGGTCGCTCTTTCTGTATTCGAGAAATTCGTAATCCATCGAAGCGTATCCTCTGCTAACTGCTTTCATTCTATCAAAGAAATCGAATATAATTTCCGCAAGTGGCACTTCAAAATGCATAACTACACGCTCATGACCTGCATTTTCCGTTGAAACGAGTGTACCACGCTTTTCATTTTGCACTAAATTCATCAACTTTCCGATGTAGTCTGGTGGTGTAATTATGGATAACTTAACGAATGGCTCGTATATCTCTGAAACCTCCCCTTCTTCTGGGAACTTAGCTGGGTCATTTATCATGATTTCTTCACCGGCGTGTGTAACAATTTTGTACTCTACGTTTGGTGCGGTTAGAATAACTGCTATTTCGAATTCCCTTTCAAGTCTTTCCCTAACGACGTCCATGTGGAGCAATCCAAGAAATCCACATCTGAATCCAAAGCCAAGCGCTGGTGAGTGATCTGGTTTATACACAAGAGCTGCATCGTTTAGCTTGTATTTATCGAGAGCTTTTCTCAATTCCTCATAGTATTCCGGTAAGCCTGGATACATACCAGCGTACACCATCGGTTTAACTTCTTTGTACCCCGGTAATGGTTCAGGGGCTGGATTATCAGGTTTCGTTATAGTATCACCAATTTTTGCCTTAGACACGTCCTTAAGCCCTGCGATGATGTAACCTATATCACCAGCTTTTAAGCTCTCCACAGGAACCATATCAGGTGTAAACGTACCGACCTCGTCGACTTCGTAAACTTCGTTACTTGCCATCATCATTATCTTGTCGCCAGCTTTTATCTCACCATCGAACACACGTACGTACGTAACAACGCCTCTGTACTTGTCGTACTTTGCATCAAAAATCAGTGCACGCAAATATCCATCATCTTTTGTCTTTGGTGCAGGAACAAGTCTAATCACCGCTTCTATTAATTCTTTTACACCTATTCCTTCCTTTGCGCTTATGCGATATATATCTTCATTTGGAATACCTATCAAATCTTCGATCTCAGCAACGGTCTCTTCAACGTTAGCAATCGGCATGTCTATTTTATTGATAGCCGGCACTATCTCAAGATTATGATCCAAAGCCTTGTAAGTATTTGCCACGGTCTGGGCTTGTACACCTTGCGTCGCGTCGACTAAGAGTATTGCACCTTCAACAGCAGCCATACTTCTGTCAACTTCGTACGAGAAATCAACGTGCCCCGGTGTATCAACTATATTGATTTCGTACTCATTACCATCATCGGCTTTGTAAAACACCCTCAATGGGTGAGATTTTATAGTTATCCCACGTTCACGTTCTATATCCATACTATCAAGATATTGTTCTCGCATTTTCCTTTTCTCTATTGCGTTTGTCATCTCAAGAATTCTATCTGTAAGTGTTGTCTTACCATGGTCAATGTGTGCAATGATACAGATATTCCTAACGTTTTCTACTTTTCTCATCAAACTCTTCCCTCCGAATTATTTATCTTAACTTCAACGATACTATACGGGATCTTTATTCCAAACTCCTCAAAAGTCTTCTTTATTCTTGTTGCAACTGCATTTATCGTATCGAAATACGTTTCTCTTTCCGTCCAAAATCTTACAGATAATGTAACCCCGCTGTTATCAAATGAATTGAAAAGAACAACGTTATTCACAGAATCATCTTTGACAACGAAAGGCTCTTCGTCAAGTACCTTTTTAAGTACATCGATTGCAAAATTCATATCGGTCGAATAATCCACGGTGACATTTATATCCACACGTCTGTACTTACCGGGCCAGAACTTTGTAACCGTTCCCGACCACACTTTTCGATTTGGTATAAGTACAAGTTTACCATCGAAAGTTAAAATGTGCGTATGATTCATCTTTATCGCATCGACTACACCCGTTTGGCCATCGATGTCCACAACTTCTCCTTCAAACACTTTCCTTGTTACGAGCACCAATATACCAGAGAGAAAATTTGTGAGCGGTTCTTGAAACGCAAGACCAAGTACAACACCAGAAATTCCAAGACCAGTAAGATACGGTGTTAAATTAACGTCCCATACCGCAAGTATACCAGCTATTGCAAAACCGTAAATCAAGAAAGCAAGCAAAAGAGATAGTGTCTTTGGAGCTCTCAACTCCTTACCAACGGTTGACATGAACTTGTCAATCGACTTCATTATTAATTTGTGAACGATATAGGCTACTACAAGCGCAATAATCGATACAATCGATTTCATCAGAAGTGCTGTGGTGATAGTCATTTCTTATCCTCCTTTTGAAACGAAGTCAGAACATTATTTTTACAGCATCTTTTACTTCTTCCATCGTCTTTTGTGCTATTTTTCTGGCTTTTTCGTTTCCATCGTTTATCGTCTTTTCAACATCTTCATCAGCTATTGAATTGTACTTATCCCAAATAGGATTCAACTTTTCAACCATGTGCTTAAGCAGCAGCTTTTTACAATCAACACATCCAATCTTAGCCTGCGTACAACCTTCGAAGACCCACCGAGTTTCTTCTGGATTATCTGCTGTACCGAACGCTTTGTGGTAATCCCAAACTGGACAATTTTCTGGATTACCAGGATCTGTTCTTCTCTTTCTGGCTGGGTCTGTTACCATTGGAAGCACCATTTTCGAAAGTTCACTTTCCGTTGTTATCAAAGGTATCGTATTTCCATAGCTCTTACTCATCTTTCTTCCATCTGTACCTAACAACTTTGGCACCTTAGAAAGTAACTCTTTCGGTTCAGGGAATACTTCTTTTTTAAATATATAATTGAACCTGCGTGCAATTTCTCTTGTAAGTTCTATGTGATAAACTTGGTCTTCACCAACAGGTACACCATCTGCTTTGTAAATCAATATATCAGCAGCTTGAAGAACGGGATACATGAGAAATCCTGCGTTCGACAAATCTCTGTTTGTAATTTGCTGACGCATTTCTTTATACGTTGGAACTCTCTCAAGCCAGGAAAGTGGTGTAATCATCGAAAAAATAAGCATCAGTTCGGCATGTTCCTTTACTGCGGACTGGACAAAGAGAGTTGATTTATCAAGACCAACTGCCATCAAAACTTTGACAAGGTCTTTGGTAAACTCCTTTATCTCAGATGTATCTTCATAATGTGTTGTTAATGCATGCCAATCTGCAACAAAATAAAACGTATCATTGCCCTCGTCTTGCAATTTCAACCAATTTTCGAAGACACCAACGTAATGACCAATATGAACCCTGCCAGT
>CAZOAS010000144.1:0-4740 GCA_964577745.1 uncultured Fervidobacterium sp. | reverse complement strand
CTTCTTATGTATTCTCAGACGAGGCAATAAGCAAAACATGGGATCTTTTGACTTACCAAGTGAAAATGCTACCAGAATTGGAGAGAATTGTAAGGCACATTGAGAATTCCGTTTTTCTTTCAAAATTAGCCGAAGATCCTGAAAATGAAGAAATTAAAAATCATTTCTTGAAAGAAGCAGAAAGGGAATATTTCGGATACAAAAAATCGAAAGATAAAAGAAGGTACGATGGAGTATTTAGAGAAGTTTTAAATAACATTGAAAGAGTACTAACGATACTGTATAACGAGATTTTACGATGTTAAAGGAGGAAATGTCATGTTCTTTAACGGAGATTCCAAAGATAACGTAAAAGTGATTTTTTCATCTTGGAGTGGTGGCAAGGATAGTGCACTGGCTTTTTTCAAAGCAAAAGAGTTCTTTGGCAGAGTTGATTATATATTCACGATGTTCGATGAAAATTGTCTTAGAACGAGAGCGCATGGTTTAAAACCTGAGGTTATAAGAATGCAAGCGGATAGCATAGGTGTTAAGTTAATTCATGGTTGTGCTTCTTGGAAAGGATACGAAGAGGTCTTTAGTCACATTCTTGAAGAATATTTTGCTGGTGGAGTAGGTGTTTTCGGTGATATCGATTTGCAAGAACATCTTGATTGGATTGTTAGAGTGTGTAACAACAAGAATGTAAGTGTTTTCGAACCGTTGTGGAAAAGAGAAAGGGAAGATATCTTTTACGAATTTCTTCAGTTAGGTTTCAAAGCTCGTGTTATATCAGTAAAGAAGGGTTTTGAAGAATTGATGGGTAAGGATTTAAACGAAGATTTTATCGAACTTGCCAGAAAAGTAGGGGCTGATTTATGTGGTGAGAATGGTGAGTTTCATACACTTGTTTATGATGGACCGATTTTTTCTTATCCATTACCGATAGATGAGATATATCAAATGCACATAGAAGTATCTAATATTTCAAGGAGTGCTTTATGACCAAATCTATAGTTATCTTAGGTACAATGTCTTCCGCTGGTAAGAGTTTAATTGTGACAGGGCTGTGTAGGATATTCGCACGTAGAGGAATTAAAGTTGCGCCGTTTAAAGCGCAGAATATGTCTAACAATGCTGCTGTGTGTAAAGATGGTGGTGAAATAGGGCGAGCACAGTATCTTCAAGCTATCGCTTGCAATATAGAACCTACCGTCGATATGAATCCGATTTTGCTTAAGCCTGAGGGGAATTCAAAATCTCAGATTGTACTCCGTGGCAAGGTCTGGGATTCATTAAGTGCTAAGAATTATTATGAGCGCAAAAAGCAACTTTGGAATGTTGTTATTGAATCTCTTGAAAGGTTAAAAAGAGAATATGAGCTTTTAATTGTCGAAGGCGCTGGCAGTCCTGTTGAACTTAATTTGAAGCAAAACGATATAGTTAATATGGCTATCGCCAAATATTTAAATGCTCCAACTTACATCGTTGGTGATATAGACCGTGGTGGGATTTTTGCACAACTTCTGGGTACTTACTGGCTTTTGGAAGAGGAAGAGAAAAAGTTAGTGAAGGGATTTATCGTTAACAAATTCAGGGGAGATATCAATCTTTTCAAAGACGGTATAGGTATAATCCAAGAGAAATCCGGAGTACCTGTTGTCGGGATAGTGCCTTATATCAACGATTTAATTCTGCCAGAAGAAGATGCAGCAACTATCGACGATTTTATTCACAGCTATGGTAAGAAGATAGATATATGCGTTATTTCTTATCCGCACATATCGAATTTCGATGATTTTGATGCGTTGAAAATGCATAAAGAAGTAAATCTGAGATTTGTTCGAAAGATTGAAGAATTTGGCACGCCTGATCTAGTTATATTGCCAGGTTCGAAAAATACGATTTCTGATTTAATCTGGATCAAAAAAACTGGTTTTGAAGATATGCTTAAAAGGTATGTTCAAGAAGGTGGCAGGTTAATCGGTATCTGCGGTGGTTATCAAATGCTTGGTAAAAAGATACACGATCCACAAAAGATGGAAAGTGACACAAGTGAAATCGATGGGCTTGGGTTTTTAAATACCGTAACTGTACTAAAAACTAACAAGACGACACGTCAGATAATGGCAAAGATGGTTAAAGAAATTGGGTTTTTCACAGAGGAAAACTTGGAAGGATACGAGATCCACCTTGGACAAACTGAATTTTTAGACGATAATCATGGTATATTCGAAATCACAGTTGGGAATCAAGTAATTACAGACGGTGCTTTCAACGATGGTTTCAAAGTTTGGGGAACGTACATCCACGGCATATTCAACAACGATGGCTTTAGAAACAGCTTTTTGAAAAGCCTTGGAATTGAGTTTGAAGAATTATCTTACAAAGAATCGCTTAACAAAAGCATAGATTTATTAGCCGATGTTATGGAAGAAAATGTCGATATACAAAAAATAATGACAGATATCGGGATTTTCTGATGGGGGTTTGCATGAAGGAAAAGGTATTGATTTTAATAATCTCACTTGCTTTAGATGTTGTGTTCGGTGAGTATCCAACAAAATTACATCCAGTTGTATATATGGGATTTTTGGGAAGGTTTTTCGATAAATTGTACAGTTCAAAGAAAAACAACGCAATTGCGTTTTTCCTTGGTATGTTTTCTTTAATTGCTGAAATATGCTTTTGGATTTTTATAGTTTTTGGTATGAGTTCAATCAAAATATATTGGCTGAGCTTAATCCTAAAAGTTTATTTATTGAAAGCCAGTTTTTCGATAAAGGCTCTGTATATTCACGTTAAGAACTGTACGGTTGACGATGAAGATGAACTTAGAAAGCGTGTGAGATTGATAGTTTCAAGAGATGTTAGTAAACTTGATAAACCGCACCTTTACTCAGCCGCAATCGAGAGTCTTTCTGAGAATATCTCTGATAGCATCACAGGTCCACTATTCTACTATACGCTATTTGGTCTGTATGGTGCAATAGTTTACAGAGTGGTCAACACTTACGATGCACTATTTGGTTACAGAACCAATCGTTACGAATGGTTTGGAAAGTTCCCCGCACGGGTTGATGATTTACTGAATATCGTACCTTCGAGGTTGACGGCACTTATAATTTTGTTATTCAATCCAAAAAGAGGCTGGGAATATTTGAAAAGATACGGTGGTATAAAGATAAACGCAACGTATCCGATGAGTGCGTTTGCCGGTGTTTTGGGTGTAAGTTTTGAAAAAATAGGTTATTACAAATTCCACGGTCGTTTACCAGAAAAGGACGATGTTAAACGAGGATTGGATTTATACATAAAGGTTATCTTTATTTTGATAAGTGTGGTGATAATTTCGTGCATGGTGGTGTGAAGGAAGAAAATGTTGTCGACTTTTCTATTTCTGTAAATACATTCATTCCTGATTTTATAATTCTTGAAGATAATTTGAAGTACGAAAAGAAATACACATACGTGGAATGGATAGAAGAAGATTTTAGAAAAATATTCGGTGAAGAAAGTATAATCATTGCTGGGGCAACTGAGGCTTTTCACATCATCGGATGGACGATAATGAGAGATGCTTCGGTGATAATCCCACAACCAAATTATACAGAGTACGAAAGAGTGGCGACGTTTTCAAGTGCGAATGTAAGGAAAGAGTGGATACTTGAAGAGAAAACTCTTAAATTTGAAAAATTGTTGTCAATTATAGATGAGGAGGTAAGAAAGTACGGTAAAGTTGTCCTCATAACGGGAAATCCAAATAATCCAACGGGGATTTACGAAGATATTTCAAAATTCATCGAAACAATTGACTATTTGTACGATGATAAAGTAACATTCGTTCTTGATGAAGCCTTCATCGATTTTGTCTCAAAAGAGAAAATTGTACCTATAGATATAGACAAATTCGAAAATGTGATCTTAGTTAGGACATTCACCAAAATACTTGGCATTCCCGGAGTAAGAATTGGGTACGTCAAAACGAAAAAGTACAAAAAAGTATTTGAACATTACAGATCCCCGTGGGCAATAGGTGGGATGGGATACGGTGTAATTGATCAGATAATCAAAAATTACCAAGAATACACAAGATTTATACAAGATACAGCAAATTATTACGATGAAGAAAAGGTTAAATTTAGTGAATTCATAGAATATCCGTCATCAACAAATTATTTCGTTTGTCACATTGGAGATGAAGATAAATGGTTTGAACTTGCAAGGCAAAATAAAATACATACAAGAAAAATGCACGATTTTGGAATGGAAGGTTACACAAGAATTGGTTTAAAATCTCAACAAGAAAATGCGATTTTGTATGAATTACTAAAACAGCACAGAAAGGAGCTTTAAGATGGGATACGTGCACATTTACACAGGAAATGGTAAAGGAAAAACTACGGCAGCGTTTGGACTTGCCCTTAGAGCAATTTGTGCTGGAAAAAAGGTGTACATAGGACAATTCATAAAAGGAATGAAATACAGCGAACTTGATGCGGTGAAATACTTGCCAAACCTTGTCATTGAACAATACGGTAGGAACTGTTTTATAAAAAACAAACCAACTCAGCAAGACATAGACCTTGCACAAAGCGGGCTTAAGAAAATCACAGAAGTTATAATGTCAGGGAAGTATGATATTGTTATATTAGACGAAATAAACGTAGCGATATACTATAAATTGGTTGAAGCATCGCAAGTTATTGATATAATCAAGAATAGACCGGTGAATGTGGAGATAGTTTTAACCGGAAGATA
>CAZOAS010000143.1:0-4761 GCA_964577745.1 uncultured Fervidobacterium sp. | reverse complement strand
TCTGCTATTATCTTTTCTTGGATATTTGGTGGTACAACGTCGTACTTTGCAAATCTCATTGTGAAGTATCCTCTACCGCTTGTGATTGAAGAGAGTCTTCCTTGGAAATCGAGCATTTCGGCAAGTGGTACTTCTGCTTTAACAACTGTTGTACCTTTTCCTGCTGGTTCCATTCCCATCGGTCTTCCTCTTCTTGAACTGATATCTCCCATAACGTCTCCAGCGTTTTCATCTGGTGTGTATATTTCAACGTACATAACTGGTTCAAGTAACACAGGTTTTGCTTGTTGCATACCTTTCTTGAATGCCTGGATTGCGGCGATTTGGAACGATATATCCGAAGAATCAACTTCGTGATACGAACCATCAAAGAGCGTGACTCTCACATCAACAACTGGATAAGCGGCAAGTACACCTTTTTTCATTGCTTCTCTGATACCTTTTTCAACTGAAGGTATGAAGTTTCTTGGGATAACTCCACCAACAATTTTATCTACAAACTCAAAACCTGTACCTCTTTCCGCTGGTTCAAGCTCAATCTTAACGTGTCCGTATTGACCGTGACCACCTGATTGTTTCTTGTGTTTGTGCTCAGACGTTGCTTTTCCGAGAATCGTCTCTCTGTAAGCGATTTTTGGTTTACCAACTTCGACATCTACACCGAAGATGTTCTTGAGTCTTTCGACCATCACATCAAGGTGCATACCACCAACACCGGAAATAACCGTTTCAGAGGTCTCAGGGTCAAATTCCCATGCGAACGTTGGATCGGAATCTGCAAGTCTGCTAAGTCCGTTACTGATTTTATCGATATCAGATTTTGATTTCGGATTGACACTCTTTGAAATCATTGGTTCTGGATATTCCGGTGGAATTACGTTCAGTTTTCTATCTTTGTGCGTTATTGTGTCTTTAACTCCACTTTCTTTGAGTTTTGGAAGAACTACGATATCACCACAAGAGACTTCTTCTACTTCATACGTATCCTTACCTTTCGCAAAGTAGAGATGTCCTGCTTTTTCTTGAGTGCTTCTTGTAACATTGTTAAATGCATCGCCTGGTTTTATGTTACCTGAGATTATCTTTATAAAGCTCAGCTTTCCAACGAATGGGTCAACCACCGCTTTAAACGTGTATCCAACGAGTGGATCTGTTTCAGATGGAATAATTTCCACTTCATCTCCACTTTCAAGTTTGGCTTTGTATGCCTTAGCTTCAAGTGGATTTGCACCAATGCTGTTTATTGTCTTAAGCAAGAAATCGATACCGATGTTCTTCTCTGCTGAACCTACAAGCACTGGTGTGATTTGCCTTTCAATGTATCCTTTCCTTAGAGCACCTAACAATTCCTCAGCAGAAATCGGTTCTTCTGCAAAGTACTTTTCCATAAGTGCATCGTCAAGCGATACGATATCTTCCATTATCGACATTTTGAATTCTTCAACTTTATCCTTCAAATCGGCAGGCACATCCGATTCTTTACACTTTCCACCTTCGTAAATGTAGGCTTTACCAGAGAGTAGGTCAACAAAACCTTTGAAACTTGCTTCTTCTCCTATCGGGTAAACAATTGGTACTATCTTAACATCGAATCTCTCTTTTAATGAAGAAAGTGTGTTTTCAAAACTTGCTCTTTCTTTGTCCATTTGGTTGACAAAAACCATGACTGGTTTTCCCATTTCGTTTGCTATTGACCATGTTCTTTCTGTTTGAATTTCCACTCCTGCAGTTGCGTTAACAACGCTTAAAACGTTTTCAGAAACAAATATAGCGCTTATGACTTCTCCGATGAAATCACTAAATCCTGGAGTGTCAATTAACGTAATCTGTTTACCATTGAATTTGAACGTTCCAACGTGCGAGTTTATACTTGCTCCCCTTTGTGCTTCAATTGGGTCAGAATCGACTTCTTTCTTTGTTACGTTAAAACCACCAATGTTTAATGCAGCAACCATCAAAGCGGATTTACCTGAGCCGTTATGTCCTACAAGCACTACCGTGCGTTTATCCTTCGCAACCATTTCCCCACCTCCAAATATACTATGTTGGAAACGATACACTGTTGTATATTTTACCAAAATATTTAATTTTTTCAAACCTCATATTTTGTATCCAACAATAGCACATAAAGTCTAAACATCTTGTTTCAGTCTATAATGTACATTTATCGTGCCTTTATCGTTCAATTTCACGATATTTTCTAATTTTAACTCTATCTTTTTCGATATTTCGTGTTCAAACAAATTGATACCATGAGGAAGTATAATTGGTTCCACGGTTAAATACAAATCCGTAACAACACCCACATTTATAAATTGCGTAAAAACATTTTGACCGCCTATAACACATACATCCTTGTGACCAAGTTTAAAAAGTTTGTTCAAAACATCCTTTACATCTCCAGATAAGACTAAGTCTGGGAAAACTCCGTTAAAGTTATAATCTTTTTGACGAGTTAATACTACATTTAAACGATTAGGCAATTTTCTACCGATACTTTCAAAGGTTTTTCGCCCCATTACAACAACACCAGAAGACATGGTTATTTTCTTGAAAAATTCCTTGTCTTCTCTACTTGACCAATCTATTTTATCATATTCATCAATAGCAATCGTTCCACGTATATCTGTAACTGCTAACAATCGAACACGCATGAAAAAACTCCTTTCGTAAAAACATGGTATAGACTTCAGTAATAGATTGTACCATTAAAAATTAAAAAAGTCAGGATGGATAACCATCCTGACTTTTGTTTTTATTTATAATCTTTTATTAATATTCTGGCATTTCAGGTGCTGCTGGTTTCTTTTCTTCTGGTTTTTCAACTACAAGCACTTCAGTTGTTAAGAGCATACCAGCGATAGATGCTGCGTTTTGAAGTGCACTTCTTGTAACTTTTGCTGGGTCGATTATACCACGTTCGTACATGTTGCAGTATTCACCTTTAAGTGCATCGAATCCGTATGCAACTTCATCTTTTGAAAGTACGTTGTGGATTATGATTGCTCCATCGTAACCTGCATTGAGAGCAATTTGTCTGATTGGTGCTTCGAGTGCACTGTAAACTATCTGTGCTCCGAGTTTTTCATCACCTGTAAGTTCGTTGAGAAGTGGTTCAAGTACTTTCTTTGCTCTTAACAATGTGATTCCACCACCAGGAACGATACCTTCTTCAACTGCTGCTCTTGTTGCGCTGAGAGCATCTTCGATTCTGTGTTTCTTTTCTTTGAGCTCTGTCTCTGTTGCAGCACCAACTTTAATTACCGCAACTCCACCTGCGAGTTTTGCCATTCTTTCTTGGAGTGTTTCTTTTTCGTATTCGCTTGTTGTTTGCTCTATCTGAGCCTTTATCTGAGCAATTCTCTTTTTGATTTCTTCTGGCTTACCTTTTCCACCAACGATGATTGTTTCATCCTTCTTAACCCTGACAACATCTGCTCTTCCAAGGTCTTGGAGTGTGAGGTCTTCAAGGTTGATTCCAACTTCTTCACTTGCAACAATACCACCTGTTAATATTGCGATATCTTGCAACATCGCTTTTCTTCTGTCACCGAATCCAGGAGCTTTTACTGCAACTGTGTTAAGTGTACCCTTGAGCTTGTTGAGAACAAGTGTTGTAAGCATTTCACCTTCAACATCTTCTGCGATGATTACGAGTGGTCTTCCTGTTTGTGCAACTTTTTCAAGAATTGGAATAAGTGGTTTAACATTTGAAAGTTTCCTATCTGTGATGAGTATGAATGGTTCGTTGTATACAACTTCCATCTTTTCTGGATCTGTCACAAAGTATGGTGAAATGTAACCTCTATCGAATTGCATACCTTCTGTGAATTCAACGTATGTATCAATAGTTTTGCTATCTTCAACTGTGATAACACCATCTTCTCCGACTTTTTCCATTGCTTCTGCAATGAGTTTACCAATTTCTTCGCTATTTGCACTAATTGCTGCAACATGTGCGATATCCTCTGTGCTTGAAAGTTTTTTGGAGACCTTCTTTATCTCTTCAACGACTTTTGCCGTTGCCTTGTCGATACCTCTTTTAACAAGGATAGGATTTGCACCTGCTGCAACCATCTTGAGTCCTTCTTTAATCATTGCTTGAGCAAGAACTGTAGCTGTTGTTGTACCGTCACCAGCAACATCGTTTGTTTTGCTTGCAACTTCTTTTACAAGTTGAGCTCCAAGATTTGCAAATTTATCCTCAAGTTCGATTTCCTTAGCTATAGACACACCGTCGTTTGTAATTGTTGGGCTACCCCATGATTTTTCAATAACAACATTTCTACCTTTTGGACCAAGTGTTATCTTAACAGCATTAGCAACTGCATCTACACCTGCTTCGAGCGATCTTCTTGCTTCTTCACTGTATCTTAATAACTTTGCCATAACTCACACCTCCCCTTCTTACTCTTCGACTTTTGCGAGAATGTCGTTTACATCGATGATGATGTAATCTTCTTCATCAATCTTTATCTCTGTACCAGAATATTTGTTAAATATGACCTTGTCTCCTACTTTGAGTTGACAATCTTCTGGAAGTTTACCAACTTCAACGATTTCAGCTTTCATAGGTTTTTCCTTTGCTGCATCTGGGAGAACTATACCACCTGCTGTCTTTTTCTCTTCAACGATGGGTTTTATAAGTAACCTTTCACCGAGTGGTTTCACTTTCATACGTCTTACCCCCTCCTGTCACAGTTTTGGTTTTGATTATCACTCTATTATTCCGTGTGCTAATTTTAGTATAACAAAAAAACG
>CAZOAS010000142.1:0-4779 GCA_964577745.1 uncultured Fervidobacterium sp. | reverse complement strand
GTTGTGAAAAAGTTTTTAACTTTTGTCATGCTCTTGCTTGCCCTCAGTATCTTCGCTGAAATTAAGATAGGTGTACTCTTACCACTTACCGGTGGTATTTCTGCTTTTGGTGAGTGGACAAAGAAAGGTATCGAACTTGCTTTCAGTCAAAAGAATACTGTACTGGGCGAGAAAATCACACTTGTTTACGCTGATACAAGAAGTGAAAAAACAGAAGCGGCAAATGCTATGGCAAGATTGATAGACAAGGAAAAAGTGGTTGCCGTTATAGGTGAAATTGCGAGCAGTAATTCCATAGCCGCAGCTGAAATTGCAGAAGCAAAGAAAGTTCCACAAGTTGCGGTAACATCAACAAACCCACTCGTGACACAAGGTAAGAAATTCGTCTCAAGGGTGTGTTTCATAGATCCTCTTCAGGGCACCGCACTTGCGGAATTCGCAGCGAAAACGTTAAAGGCAAAGAAAGTTACAATATTCCTCGATATCGAACAAGACTACAGCGTTGGACTCACAAATTATTTCACCGAAAGGTTTGAGAAAAAATACAACGGAAAAGTATTGAAAGTACAGTACAAATCAGGAGATCAGGAATTCAGTGCGCAGATTTCACAAGCTATTTCGTTTGGTAGCGATGTGATAATGTTCACAGGTTACTACAACGAAATTGCACTCGCTGCTCAACAGGCAAGGTCTATGGGATACAAAGGATACTTTATAGCCGGTGATGGTGCAGATGCTCCTGAGCTTATCCAAATAGGCGGTCAAGCTGTTGAGGGTCTGTACTTCACAACTCACTATGTTCCAGAAGCCGCTAACACGAAACTTGCAAAAGATTTCGTAGATGCATTCAAGAAAAAATACAACACACTTCCGGCGATGAACGCAGCACTTGGTTACGATGCCTACATGCTTATAGTTAACGCTATTGAAAGAGCTAAGTCAAAAGACCCAGTCAAAATCAACACAGCAATCAGAGCAACGAAAGGATTCCAAGGTGTCAGCGGTACGATAGATATCGATGAAAATGGAAATGCTATAAAAGATGTGATTATCGTTCAAGTCAAAAATGCCAAATTCACGTATGTGACAAAGATTGAACCGAAAGATTTGAAATAATATCGGAATTCGAATTCCGGAATCCGGACTCCGGAATTTGCATGAAATAGTTTCGAGTGTCGAGTTACGAGTTGTTGTTTTTTCACTCGCAACACGGAACTCGGCACTTTCAACTAATTGCAAACACTCGTAACCCGAAGCTCGCAACCTATTACAAGGAGGGATACCTTTTGAGCTTTAATCTCACGGTGCTTATTCAAAATTTGCTCAATGGTTTGATGGTTGGAGGATTGTACGCACTTATAGCTGTTGGTTATACGATGGTTTACGGAATCCTTAGGCTTATCAACTTTGCCTTTGGAGATGTTATGGTAATGGGTATTTACTTTGCTTTTTACGGTGCAACACTGATAAGATTTAGCTTTCCACTTGCCGTTGGATTTTCACTTTTAACTACGGCTGTATTAGGTCTATTGATAGATAAACTTGCTTACAAACCTTTGAGGAACGCTCCAAGGATTTCTGCCTTGATTACGGCAATAGGTGTATCATTTTTCATCGAAAGTTTCGCAGTGGTCTTTTTTGGACCAAATTACAAAGCATTCTTAGAGGCACTTGAAAACAAGACAATAGCGTTTGAATCTTTTATCATCGGTGGGGTATACTTGCCAAAGATCATTTTCATAATCCTTGGAATCACAGCCGCAGCTTTGTTGATTTTGTTCTTAATTGTTTACAAAACAAAAATCGGTATGGCTATGCGTGCAATATCTGCTGATATACCAACCACGTCATTGATGGGCATTAACGTTGATAACGTTATAGGTTTTACATTTGCAATTAGTTCTGCTTTAGCAGCTCTTGCTGGTGTCATGTGGGCGCTGAGATATCCCAGTTTCTATCCTTACACAGGTTTTGTACCAGGTTTGAAAGCATTTATCGCAGCAGTTTTCGGTGGAATTGGTTCGATTGGTGGCGCCGTTTTGGGTGGTATTTTACTTGGTGTTCTTGAAATGATGATAATAACGTTCTTCCCGACACTTATGCAATACAAAGATGCATTTGCATTTATAATACTTATAGTTATCTTACTTGTCAGACCTGCTGGTTTACTTGGAAAACGTGCAGTTGAGAAAGTTTGAGGTGAGAGCTGATGAAAAATAAGACGAAAAGAGACTTGATACTTACAACGTTATTTGTGTTGTTTGCCATAATACTTCTTTCAATTGCGAATGTTAAGTTCGATACCTATCAAAAACAAATCCTTTCACTGATGGCTATATACGGAATAATGGCTGTCAGTTTGAACCTTGTCAACGGTATAACAGGTGTCTTTTCACTTGGACATGCAGGTTTCATTTTGCTTGGAGCGTATACTTCGGCACTTTTAACAATACCACCAGAGCAAAAAGCGATGATATTTATAATAAAACCACCTAGTCCGTTGATTGCAAACCTTCACACTGACTTCTTGACAGCTACAATAGCTGGTGGATTAGTTGCTGCATTTGGTGCGTTTTTAATCGGTTTCCCAGTTTTGAGACTTTCCGGAGATTATCTTGCAATCGCTTCACTTGGATTTTCTGAAGTGCTCAGGATATTTGCATTGAACTTGCAATCTATAACGAACGGTTCGCTTGGTTTAAAGGGATTACCAAACTATACGAATATTTGGTGGAGCTGGGGATGGTTATTTGTTACCGTACTTTTCATCGTAAGTCTTGTTAAAAGTTCTTACGGACGTGCATTACTTGCCATTAGAGACAATTCTATCGCAGCCGAAGCTATGGGTATAAACGTCTTTAAACATACGTTACTATCATTTGTTATCAGTGCATTTTTCGCAGGTGTGAGTGGTGCACTTTACGCACACTGGCTGACAACGATTGACCCAAGAATTACAACGTTTGGTCCCATTCTCACGTATTACGTACTCATTATGGTTGTTCTTGGTGGACTTGGTAGTATCAGCGGTTCAATCGTTGGTGCGGTTATATTCGCATTTCTCATGGAATGGCTCAGAGCATTCGAAGAACCATTTAAGTTGTTTGGTAAGCAATTCCCAGCCATACAAGGTATGAGGATGCTTGTACTATCTGTTCTTTTTGTTGTTACTATGATCGTTTGGAAAAGAGGTATATTTGGTAGAGCAGAACTTACATGGGATGGTATCATAAGATTTTTTAAGAAACTATCCCCAAGAGGTGGTAAGGAATGAGTACAAAAGAAAATAAAAAAGTTCTTCTTAAAATGGATCACATAACGATGCAATTTGGAGGTCTTACGGCGGTTGATGATTTCGACAACGTTGTGTACAAAGGCGAAATCCTTGGTATTATAGGTCCAAACGGTGCAGGAAAGACGACCGCATTCAATGTTATAACAGGTATATACTATCCAACAAAGGGTAAAATAATTTTCGACGATATCGACATTACACCTTACAGACCACATCAAATAACGCACCTTGGTATCGCAAGGACATTCCAGAATATCAGATTATTCGGTACGCTCACTGTTCTTGACAACGTACTTGTTGCCCAGCATCACTTGTTATCAACACGTGATGCCGATGAAATTTTGCAAAAACACGGTAAAGAAAAGAAAATAAAAGGATCTTTATGGTTCTGGAGAGCTGTGTTGAAATTAGGATACAGAAACAAAGAAAGTGAAATGCAAGAACGTGCGATGGATTTACTCAAAAAGGTTGGATTGGATCACCTTGCGTACGAAATCGCTTCATCACTACCGTACGGTCAACAAAGAAAACTTGAGATTGCACGTGCACTTGCAACAGAACCAAAGTTATTGTTACTTGACGAACCAGCAGCAGGAATGAACCCGAAAGAATCAGAAGAACTTATGGAATTCATCAAATACATAAGAGATGAATTCAATCTCACAATTATATTGATAGAACACGATATGAAAGTTGTCATGGGCGTTTGTGAAAGGATAATAGTTATGGACTCTGGAAAGATAATCGCAGAAGGTACACCTCAAGAAATAAGCAGAAATCCGAAAGTTATCGAAGCTTACCTTGGTAAGGAGTGGGAACATGCCGGTGCTTGAAGTTGATGGACTCCACGTATTTTACGGTGCAATACATGCCATTAAAGGTATATCGTTTAAAGTCGAACAAGGAAGAGTTATAACATTAATTGGAGCAAACGGTGCTGGAAAAACAACAACACTTTCAACAATCGCTGGGTTGGTAAAAGCTAAAAGGGGTAAAATAATCTTTGAAGGTAAAGAGATACAAAACCTTGCACCGCATACGATAAACAGAATGGGAATATCTCTTGTTCCAGAAGGTAGACGAATTTTTCCAAACCTGACCGTCATGGAAAACCTAATGATGGGTGCTTACAATAGAAAAGATAAAGAAGGAGTTAAACAAGACCTTGAATGGGTCTTTTCACTCTTCCCAAGATTGGCAGAGCGAAAAAATCAACTTGGTGGTACACTCTCAGGTGGTGAACAACAGATGCTTGCCATATCAAGAGCGCTTATGAACAAGCCAAAATTACTGATGATGGATGAACCATCACTCGGACTTGCACCGATATTGGTTGAAGAAGTTTTTGAGATAATAAAGAAATTGAATTCAGAAGGTATGACGATATTACTCGTTGAGCAAAACGCTGTTGGTGCTCTTAACATATCTCATTACGGATACGTACTTGAAGTTGGTAATATGACACTTGAAGGAGAATCAAAAGA
>CAZOAS010000141.1:0-4784 GCA_964577745.1 uncultured Fervidobacterium sp. | reverse complement strand
ATAAATAAAAAACCTCGGATGTTCTCCGAGGTTTTTTTTACTTAACAATCTCTTCCCAAGCTTTGTTATACAAATCGATTTTTTCACCAAGGTAATCTATAATCTCACAATTTTGCAAATCGGAAATCTGATATATCATTTGAGAAGTCACATATTTCGATGCTTCGGTTACAGGTGATGGAATCATGAGAAAATCAGAAATCTTTGCCGCTATCTCTGGTCGGAGAATAAAGTTGATGAATTTGTAAGCAAGTTCCTTATTTTTAGCACTTTTCAATATAACCATGCTATCTATCCATAGCGTACTTCCTTCCTTTGGTATGAAGAATTCAAAATCACCTCTTTGGTCTTCAGGTATCAACTGAAACACATTTTCTGGATAACCATGTACCACCGCAAACTCACCGTTTACGATACCTTGAGCGTAAGTAGTTGCATCGAATTTCAGGATGTTATTCTTCCATTTCAATATTAATTGCTTTGCTTTTTCTATCTCTTCTGGATTAATTGAATTTACAGAATAACCAAGGTATTTCAAAGCAGCACCGAAAACTTCCCTCATATCATCGAGCAATGTCATTTTATCTTTCAAATCGGTTCTTTCGTATATATTCCAAGACTTTTCGTAATTACCAACGAACTTTTTGTTTACGATAACCCCTGTTGTTCCCATCATATACGGTACGGAATAATTATGCTCTGGATCATAAGTTGTTTTGTCTAAAACAATTGGGTCAATATTTTTGAAATTAGGTATCTTTGCCAAATCAAGTTTTTCGAGTAAACCATCGTTAATCATCATTTTGACATGGTCACCCGAAGGAAAGACAATATCGTAACCGGAACCACCTTGTTTTATTTTTGAGTACATCTCTTCGTTTGAAGAGTAGGTATCATAAACAACTTTACAGCTGTACTCTTTTTCAAATTGTTGGATAACTTCTTGTGGAATGTAATCAGCCCAGTTGTAGATATGGAGCGTGTTGGCTTTGTTACAACCAACCAACAAAATTAGAACAAAGAAAGTGATGGTGGCGATAAAAATAGTCCAACTAAGTTTCTTAATAGCACCCATCTCACTACTCCCTCCTTCTGACGGAATATTTAAAATAATCAAGGTATCTGATTTCCAGCGGCTATATACAAACCATACCATTCTTCTATTGATAAGTCAACATCACATGCTTTCGAAATTAACTTTAGTCTATCAGGGTTTGTTGTACCCACGATAGCTTGAATCTTTGCTGGATGTCTAAGTATCCATGCGATAGCGATGGCTTCTTTTGAAACACTATATTTCTTAGCTAGTTCATCAAGCTTTTCGTTAAGATCTTTGAATTTTGGATTGTCTATAAAAATACCGCGTATATTTCCATGTTCATCTCCGTATTGGAAAGGTGACCATGCTTGAATAGTTATGTTATTTATCCTTGAATATTCAAGTACACTTCCATCTCTGTTTATTGATTGCGGAAATTTGGTATTTGTGAATATTCCAAAATCGATCATCCCTGTGTTAGTAAGACTCAACTGGAGTTGATTTGCCAAAACTTTGTAATTAACACCTGTTTTCAGAAGCTCAATTTGCATTGGATTAAAATTGCTTACACCGAAAAATCTCACAAAACCTTTTGAATGCAAATATGAAAAAGCCTCACCAACTTCCTCTGGTTCCATCAATGTATCTGGTCTGTGAAGAAGCAATATATCAACATAGTCTGTCTTTAATCTTTTAAGACTGTTCTCAACAGAGTTTATTATATGTTCTTTCGAAAAATCATAGAACCCGTTTCTTATCCCACACTTTGTTTGAATGATAACTTTCTCTCTTGGAATACTTGCTTCTTTAAGTGCTTGAGCAAAAACTTCTTCAGACTTGCCACCACCATATATATCAGCATGGTCAAAGAAATTGATGCCAAGTTCGATTGCTACTTCTAAAAGTTTTACCACATGATTCAGTGGCTTATCCCATATTCTCATACAACCGAGACCTATAACTGGTACATCGAGCACTCCGCCAAGTTTTAGATATTTCATTATCATCACCCCCTGCGATAATTATACCACCGTAATCCAAAAAAATAAGCGTGCCTTAATTCAAGGCACGCTTATTATGTTTCCTATGGATAATTAAACTCTTGGACCTCTTTGTGGACTTCTTGGAGCTTTTGTCTTTGCTGCACTATTTTGTCTACCAGGAATAACATCGTCAACTTTGACTGTTTTTCCATCTGTTGTCACTGATTCTGCTACAATATAGCTAACATTGTCGGCTGTTACAATTCTTCCAGTTATTTCAATTTCTTGACCTGATTTAAGTGTTAATGCTCTGAAGAGTGGACCTGCGTGAACAGTGTAAACGCTGTTTCCTACTTGAACTTGGAGTTGGAATCCATTTTCTGCACTCCATGAAACATCTTTTATAGTTCCTTTGAAGGTCTTTACTTCGCTAAGCGTTGCGTTTGCTGGTAAGTTCTGGTAAAGTCTCGTTGTTGTATGGAGCTGTTGTCTTGTCTGAAGTGTTGTTTGAGTTTGTTGAGCTTGTTGGACTGGTTGAGTTTGTGCCGGTTGTGGTGCATATCTGTAACCTGGCGCTACGTTCTTTGCTGGACCGAATGCGAAGATACTACCTACCAATAAGACACCTGCTGTGAGAAGAACTAATACTTTTTTCATACTTTTCAACCTCCTTGAAGTTTTTTCTTTTTTTGTCCCTTTTTCGAAGGACAACTCAAGTATACCTATGCAACCTTAGAAAGTACTTAAAGTTTTCTTAGAACTTTCTTAGAATTTTCAAGTTTTAATGGTATAATCTTTTTGAGGTGATATAGCTATGGACTATAAAACGTTAATCGAAAAACTCAGAAGAGATGAAAAGCAAAGATTAGCCGTGATATGCTATGCAAGCTACGAAGATAAAATATTATTCATGAAAAGAAAAAACGAACCATTCGCCGGGTTTCTTGTCCCGCCAGGTGGAAAAGTGGAAGACAACGAGGGTATAGAAGAAGCTATAAGAAGAGAATTCAAAGAAGAGACAGGACTTGAATTGAAAAATCTTGAAGTAAAAATGGTGACATCTGAAATAGGACCTGAGAAATATAATTGGATACTCTTCATCTTCACAGCAAAAGTCGATTCTCAAAATACGATAGATTGCGAAGAAGGTAAACTTGTCTGGATTGAGAAAGAAAAGTTACTTTCGGAAAATCTATCGCCTATAGACAAACTGTTGGTTCCGTACATACTTGATGATGGTTTAAAAATCGCATTTATCGATTATTCAAATGAAAAGACCGTTTTGAATTTGGAGATAGTTGAAATAGATAAATATCAAAAAAATAAACAATAGAGTGCCCGTTTGGACACTCTATTTTTTTCAATTACGATATCATTCTCTTGAGCCAAGTTCTCTATCGAGCATGTACAATCCTGTTGGAGAATCTTGAAGTTTCTTGAGTTTTCTTACTATGAGTTCTGTTTGCGCTTCTTCTTCAACTTGTTCTTTTATAAACCATTGCAAGAACTGTTCTGTGGCGTAATCTTTCTCTTCCTTTGCGCATTCATATATCTTGTTTATACTATCCGTGATAAACTTTTCATGGTGATAAGCTGCTTCAAAAGCTTTGAGTGGGCTTTCCCATGAAGCTTGTGGTTTTTCAAGTGCGGGAAATTCCACCCTTTCACCACGTTCGTATATGAATTCGTATATCTTCATAGCATGACCAAGTTCTTCTTTCGCTTGCACCTTCATCCATTTGGCAAATCCGGGTAAATCAATTGAATCGAAATACGCCGCCATTGATAAATACAAATATGATGAAAATAGTTCTTTGCCAACTTGTTCATTCAACGCTTTGTACACTTTTTCGTTCAACATTCTTATCACCTCTCATTGATTAAGCACTTTCTCAATTTCATCGTACGGTGGTTCAACGCCCGGATTATCCGTTACCCATGCGTAAATGACAACTCCATCGTTAATCACAAAGACTGCACGCTTTGAAGCAGTGTAATTTGGAATGTTTATAAAATTCTCATGTACACCACCGTATTGCTTTGAGACTAAACCACCGAAATCAGATAACAGTCTGAAGTTCAATTTGTTCTTTTCGGCAAACGCCTTGTTTGAAAACGGTGTATCAACACTGATACCCAAAACCGTTGCGTTTAAATTGTTCAATTTGTAAAGCATATCTCTGAAACTACAGAGCTCTTTTTCACAAACACTCGTAAACGCACCCGGATAAAATGCAAGTACCACTTTACCTTTGATATCTGACAATTTCACAGGTTTCAATTCGTGATCAACAAGTTCAAAATCCACCGCTTTTTGTCCAACTTCTAACATTCTATCACCCTTTCTATTCCGAATCCGGAAACCGGATTCGTATCGTTAATAGATTCTATTTTATATTATACCAAATCTAATTTTTTTGTCAAATAATATCGAAAGAAAAATCGATGTATTTCACTTCCGAAGTGATTTTACCTATAGATATGACATCTACATAATTGCAAAGGTACTCTTGGATATTGTCAGGATTTACACCACCTGAGATTTCTATTAACACATGCGGGAATTGTTCTTTTATTTTCTTTGCAACTTTGCAAGCCTTTTCAGGTTTGAAATTATCAAGCTTGACCTCCTCCCCGCATTGAAATGCGAGGATTCTTCGTGCAGTTTGTTAGCTTACTAACCTTAACCGCACTGGGCTGGTCAAAGCCCCTACTCCTATTCCCTTATGGGAATTCGGAGATACCTTTTTGAGTATGTTTAA
>CAZOAS010000140.1:0-4785 GCA_964577745.1 uncultured Fervidobacterium sp. | reverse complement strand
CGTAATTTAGTAAATATTCACCACCGCCGAATCCTATCTCTACGATAATACCGTTGTTATTCCCGAATACTTTCGACCAATCGATGGGTAAATATTCGTAAGTTGATGGTTTCACTTCCCTATTGTAAAGATTTTCCAAATGAAAACACCTCTCGAATCATATTATTTAAGATTACTAAAGTATTAAAACAGAGCGCCAAGTTCGTTTACATATCTACCGTTTGGGAAGACTTTCTTATACTCTTGGAATTTCTTCTGAGCGTTTTGTTTATCACCAAGTTTGAGATAAGATAAAACTTGATAATAGTATATATCTTCTTTGAAGTACACATCTACACCTTCCAATTGGTCTTCAACATATGTTAGTACATACAAGGCTTCTTGGTAAAATTTGTTAGAGTAGTACCCTACACCCGCACGGTACAGTTCATACAAGTCCTTGGTTTCCCTTATAACCCTCTGGACATCACTTATACTTGTCGTTTTTTGAGCACTACTATCAACTTTTGTAGCTTTGTTAATCTCTGCAAGGTTGTTTTTAACCTCGGCAATTTGGTCACTGATGTCCTTCAATGTATTTTTCAATTCGTCAACTGTTTTTTCAAGACTTGAAATCGATGTCTTCAGAGAATTCAATTCATCGCTATTTACCTGACTTGGTTGTTTTTCCGATGTTTTAAGTGCACTTACCAAACCTTTTGTCTCTTCGATTTTTTGTTCTAAATTACTTAACTTAGTCTTTATACTGGCAACATCTTGGTTCGAATCCGTTGTCGATTTCTTAAGTTCGTTGACAGCTTTTTCAAGGTTTGAGATCGACGTTTTCAAAGAGCTCAATTCATCGCTACTTACTTGACTTGGCTCTTTTTCCGATGTCTTGAGTGTGCTTACCAAAACTTTGATCTCTTCGACTTTCTGTTCCAAGCTGTTTAACTTACCCTTTATATTAGCGATGTCTTGATTTGAGTCCGTTGTCGATTTCTTAAGTTCGTTAACCATCTTATCAAAGTTCGAAATTGCCACCTTTAATTCATTTACCTCAGTGTCGTTCAGCTCGCTACTTTGTCTTTCAGGCACTTTAAGTGCATTTACTGAATTTTTCATTTCCTCAATCTTCTCTTCTAAGGCATCTAATCTACTCTTTATAACTACGCTATCCTGATTTGAAACGGTAGTAGATTCTTGTTTACCCGTAGATTCTATACCTTGTAATTTATTACCAATTTGCTCCTTAAACTCATCCAATTGCTTTAAAATCGTATTCAATGTGTTTTTGATTTCAATCAATTCTTCACTACTCACTCCATTTGTAACCTCGTAACTTCCAGATTTTTCAGAAATCGGTTTTGAGAGTGAAGAAATCTGTTCTTGAACATTTTCCATCGCTCTTAGAAGATTTTGCAACGCTATATCAGTTTGTGTTGTACTAACAGTTGTATTAGTACTTTGTGTGTAACTCGTTCTTCCCATATTAAATTTAATTTGGTTAATTTCTGAACTTATCCTTTCTATGGATATAAGAATACTGTTAATCTTTTCATCGTACTCACTACTGGATTTATCCGGAACTGATTTTGCGGTAATTGTATCAAGTTTCCGTGATAGGTCTACGATCACTTTTTTGACTTCAGCAAAGTCAGCCAAAATCTTATTGAGCTGTCCTTCGTTATACTTTATCGACTCTATCAATCGGTCTTGACTAACAGTTTCGGACGTTTTCACTTTACTATCGACGCTTGCTCTACTGGAAGAACTAAGAGTGGAGATTTTCTTGTCCAAGGATCTTATATAAAACACTATGTTATCCAAATTTTTCTTAAATTTATCAAGTTCCTCATTTATCTTTGCCGTTGTATCAGTATCAACTTTTCCTTCATTCGCACTTTGATTTCTACTTTCTTCTATTAAACTGCTTATCTTTTCTAAATTTGCTTTTAAATTTTCCATACTTTCCGTTAATGAAGTTAGCTGTGCATTATTCTGAACATTCTGATTAGTGAGATTTTCCAAAGTTTTACCGATACCTGCTATTTGATTACTTAACTTTGAAAAAGTCGCTATATCGGAAGTAGTAAAAGAAAAGATAGAAATTATAAGATTTGCGAGAACTACGACAAAAAGTGCGACTAAAATTGCCGGTGCAAAAACATTACCCAAATTTTTGCCTTTCTTAATTTGAGAGAGAGCAGGATGTGATTTATCAATTTGTTCGAGTATTTCTGACAATCCCTTTATCTTCTTCTTATCGCCTCTTCTGATTGCCGCTAGTAACTCCAATGCCACGAGCTCTACAACCTGTGGGTAATCTTTCTTCAAACGCTGTGTTTCTGCAATAAATATAGGAAAATTCTCCGATTGAAAGCTTCTTATTAAATTTGCAAAAGCATCTGAAACCTTCTCTGCGTCTTTTTCTATGGTATCGGCTATATGAATGTACATTTGTTGCCTTTCTTTTGGAAGATAATTGAATATTTCCAATGCCTTCTTATAGTTACCGGCTTGAACTTCAAGTTCGAAAAGTAAATGATTATAATTCTCACCGAGTGAGTTAATTATGTTTCTCGCAAGCGATATCTCATTTCGACTTATAAGTGTTCTTACAAATCTCTCTACAGCATCACTTTCGGTATTTGACGTAAAGTTTACATTTTCGAAATCCATACAACCCCCACCTTCCGGTTAGTAAAATTTTATTTAAATTTTATTTAAGGCTTCTGGAATATTACGAATCACATCAAAACTACTGTTAGCACCTTCGTTGGGAATCATCTCACCAGCCACGCCAAGAAGATATACACCTGTCTTTGCTGCCTCAAAAGGTTCTAATCCTTGAGAAATTAAAGAAGCGATAATACCTGACAATATATCCCCGCTACCAGCTTTTGAAAGAGAAGTGTTACCAGATATGTTGAAATACGTATGCTTACCATCTGTTATTATAGTTGTAGCATCTTTAAGAACTGTTATAACTTCGTAATAGTTTGAAAATTCTTCAGCTAAGGTGTAACTTTGCTTAACTTGGTCAATGTGACGATGAATTAGTCTTGAAAATTCTCCAGGATGAGGTGTTAATATAATGTGTTTACTCAACAACCTCTCTTTTAGTACTTCAAGACTGTGTGATAGTATATTCAATCCATCAGCATCTATTATCATAGGATTAGGTGCGTCTTTGATTAAGAACCTTAGGATTGATATTTTTTCCGGAATATTCTCTTGACTCAAACCTGGTCCAACAACTATAACTGATTTTTGAGAGCACGATGAAATAACCGACTGGATACGTTCCAAATTAAATTCTTCCACTTTATAACAAATCAAGGATGGATCGTGAGATATAGCTAAATCACATATCTCTGCAGGTGCTAATATCTTTACAACACCGGCACCAGATTTCAAAGCACCAAGTGCCGACAAAATAGGTGCACCAAGGTATTGTTTAGAACCTCCAATTATAAGAACTTCACCAAAACTTTTTTTATGTGCCCATTTAGGTCTTACAGGCTTTTTAAGATTTTCGCCAGTAATTAAGAACCTTCTGAAGTCGTTAGAAGCTGAAAAAATCTGCGAAGGTATACCTATTTGTGCAACCTTTAGCTTTCCTGTTAAGTCTCTTCCAGGGAAAAGTAGATGCCCTGGCTTTGGAAAACCGAATGTTACGGTCATGTAAGCCTGAACGGCAACTCCCATAATCTTACCGTTATCAGTGTTAACACCCGAAGGAATGTCAACGGACACTGTACAATTAGAGTAAATATTTATAAGTTCTATTAAACGCACCAGATTTTCATCCTGTATTTCGCTTTTAATACCTGTACCAAAAATGGCATCGATTACTATATCTGAAGAAGAAATAGTCTCAGTAGCTTTTTCCAAACCGATTTCATCGTACTTATAGACGATTCCACCGTGTTTGACAAATCTTTCGTAATTTAACTTCGAAATCTCGGTTTTTGGTTCACCTGTTGCAATGACCCTTACCGCCTCCGTGTAATTTAATAGGTCCCTTGCGATAACGTATCCATCACCACCGTTGTTACCTGTACCACATATAACAACGAAATTCTTATCGTCCAGTCGTCCAAATTCATTCCATAAAGACTGAACGACGGATATCCCAGCTCGTTCCATTAACAGATCTTCACTTATCAAGAAACTATCTATAGCTAATTTTTCCACTCTCTTCATTTGCTCACTTGTAATAACTAACATACAATCATCTCCTGTAGAGGAATTTGTATATTCTGTAAGTGGTAAATACTTTTCTTAAATACCTACTACCAGCGTCTGTCTTCACATATTCGTCCGCGTAAGGACCTGTGTTGTAATGCACAAGCGCTGCTTGTAAACTTCCATCTTTTTCCAGAAGATAATTTAAATACAAACATCCCAACGCGATGTTTCCCTCTAAGGTTTTATAATCGTAATCTACTTTGAATTTCTTTTTCAGCCACTCGGCTGTTTCTGGCATTACTTGCATCAAGCCATAAGCACCAACGTGCGAAACGGCATTCTGTCTAAAACTACTCTCTACTTTTATAACACTCGTTACAAGAAGTGGGTCGAGCTTACCACTATATTGTACAACTATCCCGTAGTGCCTGAGTGGAAAATAGTAAAGCAAAGCAGTGAAAAGTAGTATAATCAGAAAAAGTACGATTGCTGTTATGTACCTCACTTCTTTATTCCTCTCCTTATTTTGAAGTATGCTACAACTGTTTAATTGGATTCAAAAGATATTATAGCATGAAGATGTTAATGTTCAAATACCTTAACATCAAAAGT
>CAZOAS010000139.1:0-4834 GCA_964577745.1 uncultured Fervidobacterium sp. | reverse complement strand
ACAATTGCGGCGATTATTGAACCTGCGGCGATGATGTTCCAACTACTTATCCATTGTCCTTGTAAGGATGTAAGACCGATGGTTACTGTCTTCTTGACATCGTTTTGGAGTAAAATCAAAGACCATAAGTAATCGTTCCAAATCCATGTGAATTCAAGTATTCCCAATGCGGCAACAGCGGGTTTTAGTAATGGGAGCATGATTTTCCAATAGATTGTAAAGTCGTTTGCTCCATCTATCTTTGCAGCTTCGAAAAGGCTTGTTGGAATTGTTATCATGAAATTTCTCAAAAAGAACGTACAAAAACCTATTTGGAAAGCTATGTGAAAGAGTATAACACCGATGAGTTTGTCGTATAATCCTGTTTTGACTGAGAAACTGTACACTGGGATTAATAGCATTTGGAATGGTATAAGCATACCTGTTACAAATAGTATTATCAAGAATTTTTTCAATTTGAATTCATACCAAGAAAGAGCAAATGCGCTTAGACTTGATAAAAACAACGCACCAATTGTCGAGACACCGGCGACTATAAGTGTGTTGATGAAGTATCTCGACATTCGGCTCTCTGTCCACGCTATTTTGAAGTTCTCAAAGTTCCATTTTGACGGTGGTGTCCATACGTTTGGATTCATGAATATCTCATCCATGCTTTTGAAAGCTGTGAAGAATGTGATTATAAACGGTGTCATCCAGATTATGACTATGATTGTGGATAAGACATAGAAATTCACTTTTTTGAATGTTTGGAGTCGTTGTTGGCTCATTCTCTTTCCTCCTTCTTAAGTACGTTCAAAAGGTAAGCGATTATGAAAACCAATGTTATGAGGAACTGTATAACCGCTATAGCCGAACCGTATCCCATTTTGTAATTATGGAATGCTTGAACGTACATGTAATTTGCCATAACGCTTGAAGAATAAAATGGTCCTCCTCGCGTCATGACAAAAACTATATCGAATGCTCTCAGTGAGTCGATTATATTCACTGTAATTGCAATCACTGTCGCTGGTCTCAATTCTGGCAATATAACATGCCAAAATCTTTGGAATGCGTTTGCACCATCGACGTACGCTGCTTCAACGTGTTCTTTCGATACGCCTTGCAATCCTGCTAAGAAGAGTATCATAGCGTATGCAACTTGTCGCCACAAAGCAGCTGCTATCAGAGAGAATGTTACTATATTCGGGTCGCTTAACCATGGTTTAGCTAACGCCCCAAGTCCAATTGTTTTAAGAAACGTATTAAGCGCACCGTTTCTCGGTTCAAGAATCCACGACCATATTTGACCGATAACGACAAACGATAGCGTCATCGGAAGGTAAACGAGGGACTTGAACACTTTGTGGCCGGGGTATTTTTGGTCCATAAGCATCGCAAATCCAAGTCCAAGTGGTATGGAAATCAAAACAAATCCTATCATCCAGTAGAAGTTATTTTTTAAAGATAACAAGAAATAGTAATCTTTGAAGAGTTCTTTATAATTCTCCAATCCAACGAAATTGAATGTCGGGGATATACTATCCCAATCTGTGAAACTGTATAAGAATGTTCTAAAAATTGGTATTATAACCCAGATTGCATAGAATGTAAGTGGTAATGCTAAGAATGCGTATGGAACCCACCATCTTTTCTTCATGGAATAACCTCCTGATAATTGTTTCTGTTCACCTATATGTAAAGCCCAGGGACAACCCCTGGGCTCAAAATGTTTAAGATTATTTGACTCCGTAAATCTTCTTTCTTGAAGCTTCGAGGTTGCTCAATATTTTTGTTATATCCGCTGGTTTTGTAAGGAATTGAATCATACCGTTCATACCAACTTCTGCCATTTCTGGGTTTGTATCTCTATCGTAGAACTGAGAAACTCCAGCTGTTTGTAGTATCATTGTAAATCCTTTCTTTGCGTGTTCATCTGGAGGAGTGACTTTGATGTGTGCTGCAAGTCTACCGAGGTCCGTTGCAAATTTTCTTTGTGCTTCTTCTGAAGCGATGAACTTAAGGAATTCTATAGCACCTTTTTTGTTCTTTGCATTAGCTGGCATCATGAAACCATCGATTGGTGTTTCTTCGTAAAGTGGTACCTTAGCATCGATGATTGGGAATCTGAAGAAGTCAAGGTCATTCTTTACTGATTCAGGAGCAACGTCTTTTATGAATTGTCCCATATAGTACATGCCAGCTTCGCCTCTGAAGAGGAATTGAGCAGCTTCTTGCCATTCGTAAGATGTGTGGTTTGGTAATAAGTATCCTCTATCGATTATTTGTTTCCAGTAGTTGAATACCTTCAATACTCTTGAATCGTTGTACGGCACTTCGCCAGCTGTAAGTTTAATATGAAAATCAAGTCCGTTGATTCTCAAGTTGAGAATATCGAACCAACCTGCAGCTGTCCATGGGAATTTTGTACCTATAGCAATTGGAACGATGTTGTTTTTCTTCAACGTTTCACAAACGCTTAAGAATTCATCCCATGTCTTTGGTTCTTTTAAACCGTATTTTTGGAATACTGACTTTCTGTAATACACGCCCCACCAGTACCAGCTTTGTGGCACGAAGTAAACTTTTCCTTTGTACGAACATGTGCTTTCGAAAGAACCTGGGAAGAAATCTGTGAATTTCTTACCTGCAAATATGTCAGAAACAGGAGCAATCAAACCTTTTTCTGCGAAATATCTCATCCTTTCACCGGCAAACCACGTAACTACATCTGGACCTTCTGGAGCGGCAAGCCATGTTCTGAGAAGTGTTTTAAAATCTTCGTGTGCAAATGTGTTGACAACCACTTCGTAATCTGGATACTTTGCTTCAAACATCTTCACAAGTTCCGCAAATGTTTTTCTTGGTGCTGGGTCGCTCATGTAACTGTTGATAACTATCTTCTCTTTTGCAAAAGCAAAGACCACCACTAAGACCATCAAAACCGCTACTAACAGTTTTTTCATACTACTTCCCCTCCCTTTGCAAGATATAGAATATCGTTACCGGTAACGTAACCGGAAATCTGACAAATATATTTTAACAAATTCAAACTAAAAAACCGAAATTAATTTATTGGACGTTTTAAGGTATTTTATTGCTTTGTGAAGAATAACTAAAAAATCCTCCTGTAATCTTCTTTTTACTTTCTCTATCTTTGTATATTGTTAATGATACCTAATCTAATTTTCTATCGATTTTGAAAATTTATATGATATAATTAATTGAGGAGGTGATGTCGATGGTTAGAAAGCTCAAGTTAGTTTTTTTAATGATTATTCTTTTCTTATCAGTTGTTGCATATTCCGGGCATCTTGATTCGTTATTCCAAATTGGTAAGTATTCAGGCGAGTATCCGATAATTTCATTGTCCACGCTCGAGAAGACATCTGGTTGGGTATCGGTTGAAGGTGTTGTGTACAACTTGGGGGACGTGAATGTCAAAAAACAAGTCTCACTTTCTGAAGTTGATTCAAAGTTGTTAACAAAAGATAAGCTTGTCGGATTCTTAGGAATAAATTATAGCGAGTTAGCAAAGATGAACGGTAAAAACGCTCCCATAATGGTGGCTGTTAATGGTATCGTGTATAATTTGTCTGCTTCGAAATCGTGGACCGGAGGTTTACACAAAAATCAACACACCGCTGGACAGGATTTGACCTACGATATTTTAAAACTTTCACCGCATGGAATTTCAAAGATAAAAGGCTTCCCGAGTTACGGTGTTCTTGTGTTCAGCCCAGATGAGTTGATTAAGTTTGATGGAAAAAATGTAAAGAAGGTATATGTATCAGTGTACGGGATAGTCTACGATGCTACTTATTCAAAAAAATTCTCCGGTGGTGAACATTACGGACATCAGATGGGTGTTGATTTGACAAGTGAAATTTTGTCTTTGCAAGGTCATGCACAATTACTAAGTAAAATATTTCCTATAGGGTTGTTTGTGTTTGATGATAAGACTATTTCTAAGTTCAACGGTAAAGATGATAAACCATTTGTGTTTGTTGGTGACAAAGTTTACGATATATCGAAGAATTCCCAAGGGGTTCAACCCGGTAAAACGTTCACAGGTGATGTGCGCAAAGAATGGCTTTTAGTTGGATTTAGGTTAAAGTAGTGGTGGATAGCTTATGGAAATCTTTCGAGTGTTAGGTACGCTGAGCGCGGTTCTTTTGTTTGTTCAGATATCGTTGTTTGTTTTAAGAAGAATATACAAATACCTTCCCAAAAAGCCAAAGTTCATGGTACCTGTGTTGAAGATTCTTAAGAATTCTCATATATACACGGGAATAACTCTCTTAATCATAGGATTTGTACACGGAATTCTTGCACTTGGTAAAATACAACTTCACACAGGTTGGATACTTTGGTTTGGCATTTTCTTTGCGTTTTTAGGATTTTTACTGAGAGGGAAGATTGGTAAAAAATGGATAATTTTTCACCGAATTATCGGTTTCATACTGATAGGTTTATTCTTCATTCACAAATTTTTCCCATGGATAATATAAAAATATCCTCCCTGTTTAGGGAGGATACTTTTTTGACAATTGTTTGTTGCTAAAGTATAATGATTTGTACACTGATTCCGGATAACGGATTCCGGATTTCTGTATTAAAAGGAGGGTTTCATGAGGGATATTGAAAACAACGAGAAGTACACGATAGGGGAAGAGATTGCAAATTCTATTACTCACGGTGTAGGTGCGCTTTTTGGTATAGCTGGTTTAGTTATTTTAGTTGTGGTTTCTTCGTTTGCTGGAAGTGTGGTAAAGATAGTTTCATCTGTAATTTACGGAGCATCTTTGATAATTTTGTATCTTGCGTCAACGTTATACCATTCGATTCAACA
>CAZOAS010000138.1:0-4852 GCA_964577745.1 uncultured Fervidobacterium sp. | reverse complement strand
TTCTTGCTCACTTCCACTGCTTCTTGGGCGTCTTTGGCATAGTAGCTGCCAAATCGTTGGGCGAGTTCTTCGTTCATTGATGCTCCACCGGAGATTACGGGGATTTCTATGCCATTTTGCTTTAGGACTTTGACGACTTCTCCGACTTGGACTACTGTTGTTGTCATCATCGCTGAGAGTCCGATTATGTCTGGTTTTAGTTCTTTTGCTTTTTCAAGGATAACATGCGCTGGTACGTCTTTGCCTATGTCTATGACTTCAAATCCTGCGCTTTCAAGTACGGTGGCAACTATTTTTTTGCCTATGTCGTGTATGTCCCCTTCGACTGTGGCAAGGAGTATTTTTCCAAGTTTTATTGTTTCTTTGTCTTCTATCATGTCGAGTAATTTGTTGAATATTGGTTTGACTGTCTCTGCTGCAAGGATGAGGTGTGGTAAGAATATTTTGTTTTGTCCGTAAAGGTTTCCGATTTCTTCCATTGCTTTGGTTAGTATTGTTTGTGTTACTTCGATTGGTTTCATCGTTGTGAGATGGCTCATGACGTATTTTTCTGAGTTTATTTCGTCACCAGCAAGTAGTAGTTTCACAAGTTCGTTGTTTATTTCGTCGACACTTGCGGTTGTTGATTCTTTTTTGAGTATCTTTTTCATGCCGTTTAGTATGTTCATCGTTGTTGGTTCTGCGGTGTTGAGTATGGCACCGGATAGTCCATAGTGCATTGCAAGTGCTAAGAACGATGCATTTAGTTGTTCTCTGTTTGGCATTCCAAAGCTGAAGTTCGATAGTCCTATGCTTGTTTGGATGCCTTCTTGTGAGAGAAGTCTTATTGTTTCAAGTGTTACCGTGTATTCTTGATTGGCTCCAACTGGTAAGACAAGTGGGTCAACGAAGATTCTTGAACGGTCTATGCCGTGTGATTCAGTGTATTCAACAGCTTGTTTTGAGATTTCGTAGCGTTCTTGAGCACTTTCTGGGATTTTGTTGTCCATTGCAAGGATTATCAATATTCCACCGTATCGTTTGAGTAATCTGATTTTTTCGTCAAGTTCTTGTTTGTTTGCTTTTGATGAGTTGATTATTGCACGTCCTGGGTATTCGAATAGTGCGCTCTCAAGGAAGTTGTTGAATTGTATGTCCAATGATAGTGGTAAGCTTACAATTCTGTCCAGTTCGATGATGATTTTTTTGAAATGTTCTTCTGTTAATACGCTTTCTAATCCAAGGTTAACATCGAGTATTTGTGCACCTTCTTTTTCTTGGTCTTTTGCAAGTTTAAGTACGTTTTCGAAGTTGAATTCTTTTATTTGGGCGTGTAATTTTTTCTTAGCTGCTGCGTTTATGCGCTCTCCAATTATTAAGAATGGAGAGATGTTCATCATGTATGTTCTGTTTGTAACGACGTTCATTTGTTTGGTTTCTCTTTTCGAAGGTCTTCTTTCCCCTATAAGTGCGGTCATGTATTTTATGTGTTCCGGTCCTGTACCGCAACATCCACCAACGATGTTCGCACCAAGTTCAACGTAATCTTCGATGTGTACTGCGAATTCTTCTGGTGTGGTTTTGTAGATTAATTTTCCATCCGCTGAGAGTGTCGGTTTTCCTGCGTTTGGTTCTGCGAAGATGGGTTTAGTTGAAAAGAGTGCCAATTTTCTTACAAGTGGTGTCATTTTATCTGGTGTGAGTGTACAATTCATGCCTATAGCATCGACGTCTAAGTCGTTGAACAGTGCGACGTAAAGTTCAAGGCTTGTACCTGTCACAGCTACACCGTTTTCTTCAAATGTCATGCTCACAAGGATTGGTATCTCACTTGATACATCTCTTGCTGCTAAGTATGCCAGTTTCAGTTCTTTTATATCACTCATTGTTTCTATTATTATTCCATCAACACCTGATTCAACAAGCACACTTGCTTGTTCTTTGAATACTTCGTAAACGTATCGGGAGTCGAGTTCACCAATGGGTGATAGCATTTCTCCAACTGAGGAGATGTCACCAAGTATGTATACGTTTTTCTTGGCGTTTTTTGTTGCTTGTTTGGCTATTTTGACTGCTTGGGTGTTTATTTCGTAGAACAGTTCTTCGTAGCCGAGTTTTTTCAATTTGTGTCTGTTAGCACTGAATGTGTTTGTTAATAGAAAATCAATGCCTGCTTCAACGTATTCTTTTTGTAATTCCAAGACTGCTTCGGGGTTCTTTACGTTTAAAATTTCTATCGGTTCTTTTCCTTTTACGTATCCTCTTTTGAAGAGTTCCGTTCCGTAAGCACCATCTAAGAAAAGAACGCGATTTTGGATAAGTTTTGAAAATTCTTCTCTTCTCAATCCGAAAACCCTCCCGTTTTTCATTTTCTTCTTTGTTGAATATATTATATATGCGTTTTTCTAATTGACAATTACCTAATTTGTGTTTAAAATTACATATGAATATATGTTCATATATAGTATGTGGAGGAGGGATGTATTTGTTAAGCGAAGAGTTGCTTAATATTGCAGAGTTTTTTTCTATTCTTTCAGAGTCAACAAGGTTAAAGATTATTTTGTCACTCAGAGAAAGTGAAAAGAGTGTTTCTGAGTTGGTTGAGGCGGTTGGTATGTCTCAATCGGCTGTATCGCACCAGTTGAGGATACTTAGGCAGGGTAGAGTGGTGAAATACCGAAAGGATGGTAAGAGGGTTATGTACTCTCTTGATGATGAGCATGTTACAAGGATTATAGACCAGGCTATTGAGCATCAAAAGCACAAGTGAGTTTAATTATATTTTCGAAAGGGGTAGGTTTTATGCATAATCATGAACATCACGGGCATTCGCATGAGCATGATATTCAAGGTGTCAGTGGAGCAAGGCTTTTGTATGTGGTGTTTTTGAATTTGTTGATAACTGTGTCAGAGTTCGTCGGTGGGTTGATTTCTGGTAGTCTGGCTTTGCTTTCTGATTCTTTGCATAATCTTAGTGATGTGTCTTCGATAATTATCAGTTATGTTGCACATAAGGTTTCTCAGCGGTCTGCTAATGAGAGAAATACTTTTGGTTACAATAGAGCAAGAATAATGGCCGCGTTTATCAATTCGACGATGTTGTTGATTATCGTTGCTTTTCTTTTCAAGGAAGCTGTTGAGAGGTTGGTAAGTCCTCAGAGTATCGATGTCAAAATCGTTATTTTAATTGGTACGATAGGTCTTGTTGCGAATCTTTTGAGTATGTTTTTCTTGAGAGAGCATTCTAAGGGTGATATGAATGTAAAGTCGGCTTATTTGCATATGCTCTCTGATTCTCTTTCTTCCGTTGCGGTTATTTTAGGTGCCGTGGTGATTTACTATTTTAGGATTAATTGGTTGGATGCGATACTTACTATGACTATTGCGTTGTATATAGCCAAGGAGAGTTTGGAGATTTTTCTTAGGTCTGTTGATATTCTTATGCAATCAGCTCCGAAGAATGTGGATATCGATGAGCTTGTAAGTCGTGTGAAGGAGTTGAGCGATGTAGAAAATATTCATCATGTGCATATATGGAATTTGGATGATAAGACGATTTTCTTGGAAGCGCATGTGAATTTGAAAGAGGATATTTCTGTGAGTAAAAGTATGGTAATTCAAAAGGATATTGAGAAGGTGTTATCTGAGTTCGGAATAAATCACGTTACACTTCAGTTTGAGTACAACGGCTGTCCGAATTGTAATGTGATCTCTCATGGAATTAATCAGAATTAATCGATTATACCAGCGATAAATGTTGTGGTCTTTCTGGGTATCATTAGTCCGAAGTCGTTTACTTTTATTTTTTCTGAGATGCCAAGAAGTTCAACATAGGTTTTGTTTACGATGATATTCAAATCACCGTATCCGGGTGAAAAGCGCATGGTTGTTTTGATAGGTATACTCTGAAGATATCTATGTTGGAAGTTATCGTTCAGTGCTTCGAGTGCTTCACTTCCCCACGCATCAAGGAGCATTGCTTCGGTTGTTGATGTTTCGGAGATTTCTTCGATTGTTGCATCGAATTGAGTGCCAAGTGTTGAAACACAGATAAGAAAATTGTTGTATTCTAAGAACTTTTCTGGTATCGCACCTTCTGGTATACTTGTTTTGCTGAATTTATCCCAGTAAACGACTGGGCTGACACTTGAGATGCCAAGCAGATATATTTTATTAACGATTTCCATTAGTTTTTCATCGTTTACTATGTTTTTGTAGCGTGCTCCAGCTCTTGCAAGGAATATCTTTTTGGATGGCATGTATTGGTACTTTTCTGGTATGAATATCTTCATTTTATCACCTCGTGTGAATTTTACCATATTTTTAGATATTTTGGAGGGGAATGATTGGATGAAAAAGGGTATTGAAATTTTGGAGATTTGTAAAGCGTGTGGTGGAAAATGTTGCAAAACGTTCCCAGGACCAGCGACACCTGAAGATTTTGGTGCACCGAATGTTGAAGCATTAAGAAAAAATCTTTTAGATGCGTTAAGCTCTGGTAGATGGACAATAGATTGGATTAGTCAAGATGAAGGGCTGTATTTCGTTAGACCTGCTGTCAAAAGTTACGAGGGTAGTGTTTTTGACCATACGTACAATGGAGAATGTACGTTTTTGACCGATACAGGTTGCGAATTGAAGTTTGACGATAGACCGGAGAGTTGTCGGATGTTGTTGCCTAAGATAAATGAAAAATGCGACGCACAGGGTTACACCAGAATGTACGTCGCAAAATTGTGGAAAGAATATGTTGATATACTCTTAGATGTTGCCGTACAAGTTGAAGGTAACGAAGACATTAGTTTTTGGTGATTTTAGAAGTATTCTTCCGGATCGCCGAATTTGTATCCTTGTGATAGAGCATATGGTATGA
>CAZOAS010000137.1:0-4943 GCA_964577745.1 uncultured Fervidobacterium sp. | reverse complement strand
TCTCCGTTTTCACACGGCAGGTCTCATTTTACACCACCATCTGTTAACTGTAAAGCTTTTTAGAGTAACACATTATCAGCCATTTAGGTTACAATTATTGATATCTTTCCTTTGTTTCGGGCGTTTCGTTTTATCAAAGCGCTTGATTAATACTAAGTTTTGAGCAGATTAAGGAAGAAATTTACTGTGAAAGGTACCAATATAGATACAATAAATCCATGTCCAAAAGATACGAGTGCAGTTTCTCTATCACTATATGTTGCTATAAGTCCAAGGAGTGTATCCATTGAGGTTGCACCAGCAACCGATATAGTACCATGTTTAGATTTTTTGAGTCCAAATGGAGCAATAACTATAGCTATAAGTTCTCTAATGACGTTTGCAAAGAAAGATATACTACCCAAATAAGCGCTATACGATGCCGAAATCAAAATAGATGAAAGGCTATACCATCCAAACCCAGAAGCTGCCGCTAATACCTCAAGTTTTTTCAATGGTACAAAAAATGACAAGATAAAAGCAAAAGAAAGTGTACCTACAATTGTTGAAAATATGACTAAAAGAATGTCTTTTATGAATCGTTTTTCTATTTTTTCTTTACTCAAATCAAGTCCAACAAGAAATACTAACGCATACAAAATAAATGCAACCGAATTTCCTGGAAGCTCAATTTTCGTAATTCTTCCAACGATTAATCCAATAACCACTGAAGAAAGTAATATAACTGCAGACATTTATTGTTTGTCACCTCTTGTTTTTTGATTTTTTGAAAATACCTTCTCGGTTACATATCCAAATATAAAACTTCCGATGCTTCCAAATAATGCGATGAGAAAGCCATAAAGTACAATAGTATCTATTTTTCTAAACAATTCATCGTTAGCACCAATCTCAAGTCCAAGTGTAAACAAAAGAAAAACGGTAAGTACAAGCACGAGCTTGTACTTACCAATCCATTGAGTGCTTATAAACTTACCTATTAAAAAACCAGCAAAGAAGACTAATAGTACGTACCAGAGCATAATGACCTCCAATATTCGGTGATCGGTTGCTCGGTTAGCAGTGATCAGTTAGCAGTTGACAGTGAACAGTACGATGATAAATACCTATTCGTCGATACTCTTAGCTTCCTGCCGGGATTATCTACTGTTCACTGTTTAGCCACCGATCACAGTTCACCGTTAACTGTTCACTGTTTACGGATGCACTCTGTAAAGTGTTCTTGCAAATGGTATAGCTTCTCTTATGTGTTCAAGTCCCGCAATCCATGCTATGGTTCTTTCAACACCAAGTCCAAATCCGCTGTGTGGTACACTGCCGAATTTTCTTAAGTCAAGATACCAGTCGTATTTTTCAACAGGTAAGTTGTGCTCTTTAAGTCTCTCAACCATGAGATCGTAATCGTGTATACGTTGAGATGCACCTATTATTTCACCATAACCTTCCGGTGCAAGCAAGTCATCACACAGTACAACTTCTGGATTTTGTGGGTCTGGTTGCATATAAAACGCTTTTGCTTGTCTTGGATAGTGTGTTACAAATAGTGGGCTGTCGAATTGTTTTGCAAGAACTGTTTCTTCATCACCTCCAAAGTCATCGCCCCATTGTACGTCAAATCCTTGTTTCTGCAAGAATTTGACAGCTTCTGTGTAAGTCATCCTTGGGAATGGTTTTTGGACCTTTTCAAGTTTTGAAACGTCTCTACCTATAGCAACAAGGTCATCATAAACGTTGTTGAGTACGTACTGTACTATGTAATAAACCAAATCTTCTTGCAATTTTACATTATCTTCGTGTTCATAGTAAGCAACTTCTGCTTCGTTCATCCAGAATTCAATTAGATGTCTTCTTGTCTTAGATTTTTCTGCTCTGAATGTAGGACCAAGATTGAAAACTTTACCAAGAGCCATACAGGCTGCTTCAAGATACAATTGACCGGTTTGAGTAAGATAAACTTTACCATAGTCAAAGTAATCGACTTCGAAAAGGTTACCCGCTGTTTCTCCAATAGCACCTGTAAAGATTGGTGTATCAATCTGGACAAAATCTCGTTCCCAATAGAATTTTCTAATTGCTTTTATAACAGCATCCCTTATTCTTAGTATATGGAACTGCCTTTTAGCTCTTAGCCATAAATGTCTGTGTTCCATTAGATATTCTATGCTATGGTCTGGTTTTTGAATCGGGAAATCTTCCTGGGGAATCTGGACAGGGATAACTTGCGTTGCGAGAATTTCAACCCCACCAGGAGCCCTTTCGTCATTTCTTACCTTACCGCGAACTATAAGAGAGGATTCCAATCTTAATTTATCGGCTTTTTCAAAATTTTCGTCACCAACAGTTGTTTTCTCAACAACAACTTGAACAAAACCTGTTCCATCTCTCATTTCTATAAATGCTATCTTCCCACTCGATCTTTTTCTTCGTACCCAACCTTTCAATTCTATCTCTTGATCAACGTACTTTTTCAGATCTTTTATATACACCCACTCCATGTCTTTGACCTCCTTACACTATTCTAATGATAAGACGAACTATCATCATTATACCATAAAGAAGAAAAAATATGCATACATTTTATCCATAAGTTCTTCTCGATAATTTTCTTTTGTGATATAATAATCGTGCAATTTGAAATTAGAAAGGAGAGGTAAAGAATGCGTTCTAAGGTGTTAGTGATTATTGCTATACTTTTATCAACTTTTGCGTTACCTTTTACAACCAGAGAACTCACGAACAACGAGATTAATCAGATGTTTCAGATTCTATCAAATATGAAAAATACACCGTACGTCTGGGGAGGTACGAGCGAATTTGGTATCGATTGCAGTGGTTTGGTTATATACTTACTGAATCGACTTGGTTTCAAAAAGCTTATCTATAACAATTCTTTGGTTTACGATGTTACAGCTGATAATTTATACAAATTCAATACTAAAGCTCTAAAAGATTTGAAAGAGCTTAAGAAAGGTGATTTAATATTTTTCGACATGAACGAAGATGGCATTTACGACCACGTCACAATATTTGATTCATTTGATAAATACGGAAATATTTGGATCTGGGATGCTTCAGAGATGTCTGATGGAATACATCAAAATAAAGTTGACAGAAAAATCGTTCCTTTGATTAGCGCCAGAAGGTATGCTCTGGGAAGGATATTCGTCGTAATAGATAATACAACAGGAGTTAAGAAATGAAACTTCTTGATATTCTTTCCAGATGGTTGAGAAAAATATCATCAACAAAAGCCACAACAAAAAGGACAGTAACTGTAGCAATAATACACTACGATGGAAATAATTTTAAGAGATTAGCGATAGAGTTTCATCTTGAGCTGAAAACATCGGATGTAATAATTGGAAAAAATCTACAAGAAGATGATTTTTTGAATACGGGAATTAGTCTTAAAGATAAACAATTTGTATTTTTAAGTAACCGGATATATCACCACGGTAATTTAGTTGATTATATAAACGATTTCGACGCAAAAAGGCTTAGAGCGTTTGAAAAACGAGGAGTTAAAATCCTCGTGACTAACGATAAAAAGACCGCATGGATGATTAGTCAGATGTTCGCATTCTATTGCATAATCCCCTCCGAACCTTTCCAAGAGAGTGTTATCACCGCCCCCATCCCCTTAACTCGCAATTCTGATGGATATTACTTCACAAAGACAAGCTATAGAAACCAAGTAACATTGATTGATTTAAATATAGAGATTCTTAATGACTTTAGAAATACAAAGTAATCATTGTCATGAAAACAATTCCACTTCTTTTAAGCAAAAATTGGTAAAAAATATTGCTATGTAAGTAAATTTCTTATATACGTTTTATATGTTCAAGTATGCTTTTCTTTTTTTAATCACTTATTTGTATGCTATACATTGTAACAATTTTATTAAAAAGCTTGGGGTGGTAAAATCATTATAGAAAAGGGGGTGTCGACTGTGGAAAAGGAAATTACTTTAGAACTTGTGAGGGTGACAGAAGCAGCGGCATTAATGGCAAGTAGATACCTTGGAAGAGGGGATAAAGAACTTGTTGACAAAGCCGCTTCTGATGCAATGAGAGGTATGCTTGACTATATTGAAATGAAAGGTACGGTTGTTCTTGGCGAAGGTGAAAAGGACCAAGCACCGATGTTATATATAGGTGAGCAAGTTGGAAGATGGGCAAATGACGATCCAGAACTTGATATAGCCGTTGATCCAATAGATGGTACAAGACTCGTTGCGTATGGTTTACCAAATGCGATAAGTGTTATTGCAGCGACTGAAAAAGGTGGAATTGAGTATTTACCAACATACTATTCCTACAAGTTGGCAGTCGGACCTGAACTTGCGGGAAAATTGGATATAAACGCTTCTATTAGAGAAAATCTTAGAGTTGCAGCAGCGATACTTGGTATGGAGATTTCAGAGTTGACTTGCGTTGTTTTGAATAGAGATAGGCACAGAGAAATTATCGATGAAATTAGAAGAGTAGGTGCAAGGATTAAGCTTATAAGCGATGGTGATATTGCGGCAGCGATAGCTACAGCTCTTCCTGAGAGTAATGTGAATATATACATAGGTATCGGTGGTTCACCCGAGGCTTTATTGGCGGCAGCAGCGCTTAAATCTCTGGGTGGCGAGATACAGGTTAAACTGTGGCCTATGGATGAAAGTGAACGACTTAAACTAACAGAACAAGGTTATGATCTGGAAAAAGTGTACAAGACAGATGATCTTATAAAATCAGATAACGTCATATTCGCAGCCACAGGTGTAACTGATGGTGATATGCTTAAAGGTGTAAAATTCTATAAGAACGTGGCATTAACAGAATCGATAGTTATGAGATCAAAAACACGAACAATAAGGCGTATAACAGCTCAACACAATATGACATACAAAACAATACCACTAAAGAGCGCTGGTGAAATAAGATATCTCAATG
>CAZOAS010000136.1:0-4963 GCA_964577745.1 uncultured Fervidobacterium sp. | reverse complement strand
ACTCTTATCATAGCTTCTTTTCCGTGCCAACCTTCATCGTATATGATATCGGGCAATTTGCCTGTAAGTTCAATTGCTTTTTGAATCATCCATTGCATCGATTTGCCATCGCTTTCCGAAACTTCTTTTGGTTCCATGCTTCTATCGTACTTAAAAACCGAAAAGCCTTTTTTTATCGCATTCTCGATGTACTCTTTTTCATACCTTACGTTACTAACGCATCTGATGTGTGGAGAAAACTTTTTTGCAGTGATAGCCATTCTTGCCGTGTGTGATTTATCTTTGAACGACGGTGCAGAAACAAATACAGGTTTTCCTTCTTTCAATCGTATTCTTCCCGGAAATTTGGCAACTTGTTCTTCTTTTTCCGACCAAGGAAGTGCGTACGAGATATTTTGACCAACTTCTGGTACTGTTAACGAACCGATTTTTTCGATATCTGGCATTATCGATTCGAGTTTTTCCAAAGCATCGATTTCCATCCAACGCCGGGCTAATTTTTCACTTTCAACTTGTCCTGAACTACTTAAAAGCAGTATCTTACTCATGACTTCCATACTTGCCGGTATCGCTTCTTCGATGCTGTAACCAAACGACAAAAAGCCCGTTATCAAACTTGAAAACGCACAACCTGTACCGTGAAATTTGCCTGGAATTCTTTTGGTAGAAAATTCTTTATCTTTGTAAAGTACTTTGATTTCATCACCCTCTTTATGCCCACATGTTATTATGCATTTTTCAGAAGGTGTAAGATTCAATCTTTGCGCCTCTTGGTTGTTGAGCACAATGTAATCTGCGTACTGTAAGTTTTTCAGCACTTCATCTTCTGCTTCAAAAAAATGCCCCGAACTTGAACTGAGTACGATGTTCCAAACGATTTTTGCTTGTGGATATTTCTGACGTATCAATTTGACAAATTCGGGAGTTATGAGTCCAATTTTGATGTAATCAGGCTTTTCAAGAACAGTTAATTCTCTATCGATTTCTTCCCACTTTCTAAACGTAACGGAGAAAACTTTCTCTGTATTTTGAACTGTGTATGTACTAACAACTCCATTCGCGGTTATACCAAGTAACGATAAAGCCTTGATATCCTGAAGTATACCCGCACCCGCTGAAGGGTCAAATCCGGAGATTACCATCACCATGTCCAACAACCTCCTCAACGTAGTTCAAAAGTTTATCGAGTCCATCTTTGCAATCGTTCGATGCTTCGATTGTGAAATCACATTCGAAATCTTTTATAAAGCCAAGCAAATCGTGAAATCTCTTAGAATCACCCCACGGTGCATGATGACAATGAGAATATATCTCTAAATCGGCATAATAGATATGGAACTCAGCGATAAAATCTTTGCATTTTTCGATGAATTGTATCGGATTGAAGCTGTATATTTCACTGTCTATTAACAAATGTCCAATATCTATGCATAACTTTGTCTTTGTATCTTTGGCTATTGATATATAATCTTCCGGAGCGTGAAAATAATCGTTCATGTACACATTTTCAATTCTAACAGGTATGATCTGGTTAATCTCTGTGATGTGAGCTATTGCATCTTTTAAGATGCTTTTATCTTTGATCCAATTTTCACTCTGTTTTGCGTTTGGAAAGTGAATTACTATATATTCTGCTCCGATATCTCTTCCAAGTAAGACGCAGGCTTTGTTTTTCTGATACGTATCTTCCCTAAGTACTTTGTTTAGAGACGTTGGGAAAGGATGAATTTCAGTGTATCTATAAATAAACGGTGCATGCAATCCAAATACTGCATTTTTACCTTTCAAAAAATCAAGCAATCTCTCCAGATCATGTTCTTTGAAAAAAGTGAGTTCGTAGTTTTGCGAAGTTGGAAGTTCGTTTAATTTATCGATATTTGCTCTTATTAGGCTTGTTGATACAACTTTTCTTTTTGTTCTTCTCACTATTTCACCTCTTGAGCTATCTTTATCGCACAAAACGGTCCGCACATGGAACAACCTTTATCTTCGTACGGTCTTTCTTTATACTTTTTCGATGCTTTATCTGAGTAGATGGCGTATTTGAACATATTTTCCCAATCAAAATTCGCCCTTGCGTGAGCCATTTGTTTTTCCAAGCGCAACGCCTTCTTATTACCTCTTGCCACATCGGCAATCGTTGCCGCTATCTTGGAAGCAATAACTCCTTCTTTTACATCTTCTATTGTTGGAAGCGAGACATGTTCTGCAGGTGTCACATAACATAGAAAATCACAGCCGTAATACCCAGCCAAAGCACCACCGATGGCACTAACGATATGGTCGTATCCAACACCCCTATCAGTCGGAAGAGGACCGAGTAAGAATATAGGTGCACCTTTTCCAACTTTCTTCATCAACTTAACGTTCATCTCTATATCGTTCAACGGCACATGTCCCGGTCCTTCGAGCATAACTTGCACACCTTTCTCATGACATCTTTCAACAAGCTCGCTCATTTCGAACAGCTCTTCAAGTTGCTGACTATCGGTTGCATCAACAACAGCACCTGGTCTCATACCATCACCAAGACTGAGCGTAATATCGTATTCTTTTGCAATATCAAGAATCTCATCGAAATGTTCATAGAATGGATTTTCCTTGTTGTTTTTTATCATCCAACCTACAATGATAGAACCACCACGACTAACTATCTTAAGTGTACGTTTTGAATTTCTGATTTTCTCAAGCACTCTCTTATTTATACCCACGTGAACGGTCATAAAATCGATACCATCTTCCGCATGTTCAAGAAACATGTTTACAAAATCTTTTTCTGAAAAATCGACAACGTTTTTCTTCTCTTTGAAAGACTTAACTGCCGAATCGTAAATTGGTACAGAACCAACTGGGACTGGACTGAGCCGTACTATTTCCCTTCTCATCTCTCTCAAATCTCCCCAAGTTGATAGAACCATAATCGTATCTGAACCTGCATCAATTGCAACGTTCATCTTTTCAATTTCTTCTTCCAGAGAAGAATACCCCATCGAAGTACCTATATTTGCATTCACTTTCACAGAAAAACCTTCACCGATAACAACAGGTTTTTCAAGCATGTGATTTTTATTCTTTGGAAGCACAGCTTTACCTTGAGCTATTTTCTCCATTATAATCTTAACATCTACTTCCTCAACGTTAGCACAAAGCTCCATCTCTTTCGTTGGCGTATTTTTCTTTGCGTAATCCATCTGTGTCATACTCTAACCACCTTCTCATCAGAGATATCATCCATTTTACTAATCCTTTCTTCTATCAATTGAGCAGCTTTAAGACCAGAGAATATCATTCCACCGAATATAGGTCCCATCCTCGGTCCACCACCTACACTAACAGCTGCCATACCGATTACAAACAAACCAGGATAAATTTCCTTTGTATTTTCAACAACGAACTTCTCACCATTTTCCGCATCCATTGGGAATTCATATTCAACTATACCGCAACTACATAGATTTTCACTACAACCTTTAACACTGTTCAAAATCCCCCTTTTTGAAAGTAACCTGACAAGATTAGCAGGATGCCCCGTACCATCAACAACGATTTTCGATACAACAGTTATCGGATCAACATGCAATTTCTCTCTAACTGTCGGCATCCAATTTATGACAACTCCGGAAACCTTATCATCGTACATCACCAAATCTTCAACAAAAACATTGTTGAAAACAACTGCATTATTTTTCGTTGCTCTGTACAAAAGAGCAGAAGCGAAATGTACAGAATCAACTGTAATAAACTCTCCATGATTTGTATATACGATCTCATTTTCTTTAAGATAACCTTCGAGCTCACTTTCGAGCACAATTTCGTTAAACATCATACCACCGCCCCAGATACCACCACCAGGTTCGTTCTTTGCTTCAAATATCGCTACACTTCTTCCTCTTTTACCAAGCTCACTCGCCAAAGCCAGCGCACTTGGACCGCAACCAGCGATTGCCACATCTACTGTTAAAGCTTTATCTAACTTTTCAAAAAAACCTTCCACAATCAACTTACTGATAATCGTATCTTTTCTGAGCATGATAGATACCTCCTTGTAAGTTTTTTGAATATAAAAACAAAATCCCTCCGAATTTCTCGGAGGGATTATTGAAAAAACTGTGAACTTATATTCTTCCCGAATCCCTCCGCCGGTATTATCCGGTTCAGGTTCAAAGGGTCGAAGGATTGACTCCTTCCTCTCAGCCCCGCATAATCAGGAGCTCCCCTTCGGGATAATATTCACTTTTCAACAATATTTTATACCCTTGTTTGTATTTGTCAACAAACAAATTGAACAAAATCTATTTTAACATTCTGTACACTGTTTGAAACTAATTGACATACGATGTTTCGTTTGTTAAAATTTTCTCAATAAACCCAAAAGGAGGGATTTGATTGATTAAAGTCGTAGACATATCAAAAACATTTACTTCAAAGAAGAAAAAGAAAATTGAAGCAGTAAAGAATGTTTCTTTTGAATGTTATCCTGGAGAAATTTACGGATTGCTTGGTCCCAACGGTGCAGGAAAAACTACGACACTAAGGATTATCTCAACACTTATAAAACCAGATAAAGGAAGCGTTTATGTAAACGGCATTGACAATCAAAGTCAACCAGATAAAGTCAGAAGCATGATAGGATTTTTGACAGGTGAGATGAAAGTTTCAGGCAATTTGTCTGGTCATGAATTTTTGAAATTTTTCGGAAAGCTTAATCACATGGATGAAGAAAAGATAGACCAAAGAATTGAAATGCTTGTTGATATGCTTGAAATGAAAGATTTCATCGATAGACCACCGACGAAATTATCGACAGGCATGAAACAAAAACTTTCCATTGCAATAAGCTTGATCCACGATCCTCAGGTAATTATATTCGACGAACCAACGAATGGGCTTGACGTATTTTCCGCAAAGGTTGTAACTGATTTTCTAAAAGAAATGAAAAAACAAGGCAAAACAATCTTGACCT